>CACLAG010000032.1:0-18590 GCA_902604945.1 uncultured SAR92 cluster bacterium
GCATTGAATTCAACTGCATTATCATCTAGAGAGAGTAGCAAATCAGACACATTTCCTGAGAACCCATTACTTTCGACGCTGATACCTCGAGATGAATTGATAGATTTATTGAAATTTTTTCCGAGAGATGCATTATTTTGAACAAGAAATAAATTGTTCCATAATTTAAGGCCTTTAGCCTTGAGTTCGAATCCTGGTGAAGATCCTGATGTAATTACGTAAGTATTGTTATATATAAAAACATCTTGTGAAACTTTTCTGTAGGGTTTTGCGAAATCACTTACATGAATTGTTCGACCAGGATTATTGCTCCGACCCCCTTCAGGCCTGACGACATTTGTTAATCGTGTTCCGTCTCCAACACTGATGTTATAGCGCCAAATTATGTTTTTGTTTGAACCTAATATTTCAGTTCCATATCCCTCATTATTAAATGTAAAGTTATACTGCACCAGAATATTTTCATTATTATAGTCGACATGTATTCCTGCGGAATCATTGTGACCTCGGGAGAAAGCTGCTGTATTATTCTGTGCGACGATGTTTTTACTTCTAAAAAACCAGGCGCCACTGCCTCTATTTACTGACAAGCTTGGCTCAACAAGAGCTCCCGACTTTATAAATGTATTGCCTTCTAATAACCCTTGCCAAACACCGCTCATTAAAACGCAACTGCCACCTAGGTTTTCACATTTGTTATTAATGACAATAAAGTTTTGATCGTAATCAATAGCACTCTGCATGATGGATTTGATTTTTGATGACTTGTGTCTTGCAGCTATTCCAAAACGTCCTGTTTCTCGAATGAGATTATTGTGAACAAGCATATTTCTTGTATTTACGGCATCCTTCTTGGACTTGGCGGGAAGCGTTTCAAATCTAATTCCAGAAACCATGTTGTCGACAAATGCCTGCTCATTCTGACTATTTCGCATTCGCAGAGGGTAAACTTTTTCAACTGTAAGATTATGAAATTCAAATCCATCCAAAACTCGTTTACCAGTATTTTTTACTAGAATGCCGAAAGCCTTAAAGTCTGTGTGATCAAACTGAGGATTTTTGCCAGAGCTAAATGCGCAAGTCCCGGCAACATCTTCTTTTATGTCCCCAGATCCGGGTTCCCAAGCCCTGTTAGCAAAATTATTTCCTGACACAACTGACCCCATTGTTAGCCGATATCTGCAGGATCCTCTTCTTATATCATTGTTAATATTTTCAATTTCACCATCTATTATCCACTTATATCTTGCGCTCTTTTTCCATGCGGGCTTTATGTTGACCATCCATGTTCCATCACCCATATTCTTTGCTCTTCCCTTTGGATGATTTTTATCCCATCCAAAACGATTGGAGTGGAGTCGCACTGTTTTTGCTTTTGGGGCTTTTACATAAAAGCTGACTGAGGCATCTGCCGATGCATCTAATGCAGACAATCTATCTCGACCAAGTTTCCGGAAGTTTCTAATTTTTAGATTACTGATTTCTATATTATCTTGGTCTTGAATAAGAATTGCTGCCATGTTGTCACCATTGTTTTGAGTGGCGGCATCAATAATTGGCGGGCTCTCCCCACCGTAAGAGGAAAATAAGATAGGTTTTCCTCGTTGCCCAGAATAATCAATGACTAGAGACCCAAAGAACTTATCTCCTGATTTAAATAAGATCTTGTCTCCAGGTTTGAATTTACTCTCATTCACCTTTGTAAGACTTAACCATGGCGACTCTGCAGAAATACCATTGTTTGCGTCATCCCCAGTGGATGCACTTACATAATAGGTTGTTTCAGCGCTAACAAATATTGAGAATAAGCTTAGAATTACAGAAACAATGAGGACAATAAATGCCCTAAAAACAAAAAGACTGTTTAATTTCTTTTTCGGGCATCTATATATTCGAGCAAACAATCTATTAGAATCTCGCGCTTACACCAATTCCAAATCTCCTGCCTGGGTCTAAAACCTTAACAGTCGGCCCGCCAGGAAAAATCCCAGGTTGCACGACTTGCTCATCAGTTAAATTATTTGCAGACAATGTAGCTCTGAAAACATCGTTGATTTTATATGACATTGATGCATTAAGCTGACCTTTGTTATCCGTATATAAGGGATAGGTATTCGCAGCGTCAGAGGACTCGCTCACTAAAAAGTAGTCTCGATACGTATATCTTATTCTGCCACTAAACCGATATCTTGGTTTTTCAAAATACAATGTCATGTTGTAAGAATTTTTTGAAAGTCTTTGGAAATTTAGAGGATACTCAGCAAAACTAATTCCATCTGCTTGAAGAAATCCAGCTATTCCAAGAGGAAGATCTCTATCACCCTTTTGGTAGGCATAATTAGCGATCATGCCAAGTCCATCATAAGGTTGAGGAAGGTTATTGAAGTTGTGTTGCAGTGCTACTTCACCTCCACGTATTTTGCCCCCAGGGAGGTTTGCAAACCTAATTGCATCGGTCAATACTCCTTGTTCACCATTAAAGGCAGTACAGATTATTCCGTCTCCCTCATTTTGCTCTACTCGCGTGTTGCATATATCGTTCGGAAAGAGTTCCCGGCCAATAACGCCATCTAAATCCTTCATGAAATATCCAATACTTAATACACTTCCTCTTTTATAATAAAACTCAACAGCAAGATCATATTGTTCGGCAGTTGTAGGCTTGAGGTTTGGGTTTCCAGCCTGCGCGGCGGTATATATATTGAGAGGAAGAGTCATAGTTGGAGATAACTCAGAGAAGTTAGGCCTTCTTAAGATTTTGGCATAACCTAATCTTATTTGTGTTTTATCTGTCGGTGAGACAACAAGACTCGCACTCGGTAATGCTTCGTTATATTTTTGTGTGACACTAAATGCTTCATTATCAATCGTTCCAGTTACATTTTGATCAGTATCTACAAATCTAAGTCCAATATTCCCAGAGTATGATATACCATCCAATAATCCTCCTTCAGCAATTCCACCAAAGTCTCCTTTAATGTAAAAAGCTGAAGTATCCTCCTCAACTTCATAGAATCCAAGAGGATCTATGGTCCCTTCGGTGTCAAGAGAAAGAAAATCTCTGATCGCTTCTCTATTGGCCATTACCATTCTTGGATCAGCAGTCAGAAAGTTATTTATGTAATTTGCACCCGAATTGAAATCAAAAAAATCGCCAGGCGTTGTAATTAGGAACCCTGGAAATGCTTCAATAAATTGGGAAGCACTGACCCTTGGATGCCTCGATGTAAGTTGGGCTTGGCGTTGACGTTCGTTTGTTCTTTGGCTAAATCTAAGTCCAAAGGAGATATCTGACCAGAAATCGTTATCAAGCATCCAATTAAAGTCAATTTTTTGCTCCGAGAGATTATTCTCGAAAGTGTTTTCAACTTCTTTGAACAAGAATAGAGCATAGTAAGACGGATCCAAAAGAGTAGAAAGATCATGAGACGTTATAACTCCATTGGCGACAGAATTTCCTTGTGCACCCTCAACAGGTCCATATGATGGAACGCCATTGAGCGCATTGAAATATAAAGGTACTCTAACATGACCACCTATAACCAGAAAGTTTGGATGCAGTGGGTCATTGTATGTGAAATTGGTAGTTACCAGAGGAGATGTCGAGTCAGAAGCAGAATTACTGGCCTCAAATTTTATTGTTAGGTCTTCATTAAACCACTCGCCTCCAGCCGCAACAACATGAGATTGAGTGTCTCTATTATTGGCAAACGCCTGCGTTCTTAGAAGCATTCCATCTGGCTGACCATTTGGTCTAGTTCCAGCAGCCATCTCACCTGAAGTCATAACAGGAACAGCTGTCCCATCTAAATCTGTCACTCCAAATGTAGCCTCATCAAGTCCATTAGTTTCAAATCTTGAAAAAAGAGGATGTGTGGATACTTGCTGAAAATTGCCTTGCCTGTAAAAGTCGGTGTATGAACCATCAAAAAAGAGTTTTAAATTTTCTTGCGCTTGCCATTCAATAGATGCTGACACTGCGGTATTTTCTCTATCCTCTGATTGATAGTTTTGCTCTGTATATCCGGGATAGAAGTATGGATCGAAATCTCCATCTCCATCAAAATCCAAGGTGCTCCTAATGGATCCTGAGTCAGGCCTTCTTACGTTTGGGTTTATTCTTAAGGAATCTTGTCTGATAGACTTGTTAATGTGTGAGAATGTTATAATTGCGCCGACATCTCCATAACTTTCCTCAAATTTATTCCCGAAAGTTGCTGAGAAGTTTTCATTCCATGAATCCGCGTTTTCAGCATACTCAGAGGTAAATCTAATAGCTTTCAATGGTTCTTTTAATCTAAGGCCTCGATAAGTTTTGACATCTATGGTGCCTCCCAAAGAACCTTCAACCATGTCTGCAGTAGGTACTTTTACTACATGAAGAGATTTTACCAACGCGGCAGGCAAATCCGCGAAACTTATCCCACCTCTACTGTCGCCACTTGGCGAGGTTCCGCGACCATTAATTTCTATTCTGTTCTGATCGCTGCCTCGCACGGAAACATTAGCACCGATACCTTTATCTCGGGTTATTTGAACTCCTGGGATATTTTCTAGAACTTCAGCAACGTTTTCGTCAGGTAATTTACCGATATCATCAGCATTAATTATTTCCGTCAGGTTAGTTTTAAAGCGTTTTTCCTCGAGCGCACTCTCTAGACTGCGTCTTATGCCAAATACTTGAATCTCTTCAATCGATGGAGCCGTCTCAGCTTCCGGTGGATTGTTCACTCCTGCTTCTTGCGCCTCTATGATCTGGAATACACTTAAAATTAATGTAAGAGTTATGGCCCAGCTCTTATTTTTAAATAGATCACTAGCTATGATTTTCATGCCTTAATTTACCCCTTAATAGAATTTTAAAACTTTCGATCCGCAATCCTACACCAACACCGAGCTTAAGACCAATTCGTCCTAACGCATCGCTACTTCTCATTAGATTTGATCTTCCCCAAAGCACGGAGGTATTATTGCTTGATGAAATCTTTGATCTTAATAACATCTTTCTCATTTTTTACAGTATTCGTGATGTTGGGGTGTACAGTATCTTCAATAAATAACAGTCAAATGGCTGAACAACAAGTTATTCAGACTATGGAGCATTTTTTTGAAGTTCTAGATGTAGATAACTACGAACGAAAGCTGCTCGAAGAGGTGGTCACAAAGGACTTTAAAATCTTTGAAGCTGGCGAAGTTATGGATATTGAGCGGTTCCATGCTTTCGTAACACATGTTGATCCCAATGTTGCTCCATTGAGCGAGACATCGTGGACGTTGAGCAACTTTGATATTTCACTGGATAAAGACTCTGCCCACGTAAATTATATCAATAGAGGAATGTTTAAGCATGGTGATGAGATGACAGCTAAACTACACTGGATGGAAAGCGCTTACCTAATTAAGCAAACCGGCGGCTACAAGATAAAATTTCTAAACTCTAATGTAGTCTCGCGAGATTTCGATTATAAATAAAGAAAAAAGTCATGGAAGTAAATCAGTGATAAACTCCCATGCTCAGCTTCGTTATCTAGTTTCTGTTTCCGAATCGCTATCTTGATCTTCGGCGGCTTCGTCTTCAGAATTTGAAGCAATGCTAACGTCTACATTTTCTTCCGTTTCTGATTTCTTGAGAACTTCTTTGTTCTCTGCCATTTTCTTGTGATCATGGGTATGGCCTCCACCGCAATGGCTGCCATATGAGGAAGCAGAAAACGCAGTTAATGTGCAGATTAAAGCAACAAGTTTAAGTAAATTCATAAAACATCTCCTTTTTCTTTTAAACGTAAGCGGGAAGTTACTGGATCAAATTATAAACTATTTGATCTTTTTGAGAGGTTAGACAGCGATTTTAAGTCTTGCGCGACCAGCGGAGGACCAATAACATCAATATTACAAGAAGGGGTGTATCAAGAAAGGTGGTGTAAGTCAGCCAAAAGTCTTCCGAGAAATTCTCAGCCACCAAGTAATTGCCCAGAGCATTGAAAACACCAGTTAAACTCATTCCTATGGCAAGTCGATTATGATGAAGCGTTACGGGCATATAACGCTCGATGCGAGCGCCAAAGTAAGCTCCCTGCCTCAACACTCCATCGAGGAAAAACACAGAGGCTGTGAACAAACCAAGCACTGTGCCTTTCATTTGAACCCAGTAGTCGTCTTGTAAAAGGAGCGAGAAAATTCCCGAGATGAGTAACATGATTGTGCCAAAAACAGCCAAACCACCGAGAAGGTCTACCTTCACAAAGCGTTGTAATAGGATCAGACTCAAGCCCCCAGCTACTCCTAACATTGCCGCAAGAGTTAAGTCTCCCGTGATTTTCCCTGCAATATAAAATAAAGCTGCCAATGCCAGATCTGCATAAATAGAATATTTATTTTTCTCCCACTTATCCTTTTGAGTGTTTTTAATATCTGGGTTATTCCCAACCATTTGCTTGAAGAGCTTTTCACTATATCGAACATCTTTGCCTGGATGACTTTCATATATCACTTGTTTATCTTCAATGACGGCGATACCCGTATTCCACAAATTGAAGTAGCCTGACTCAACATGAGCCTCTGAGCCAGCTACTGTTTTGAGAGGATGCACGAAGGTGGTAGAACCATCCATGTAGTCCATCGACTGCTCATCGATAAGCTTATCTTCCAAATACAAGCAAGAAGTCATTTTGCTGAAAGTTAAACTAACCTCTACTGCGTAGTTGTGTCCGCGAAATTTAAAGGGCCTTACAAAATTCCAAAGTTGCATAAGCAAATCCATCGCCACTAGGCTAGTCTATAAATTTATCTTTATACTAAATCGCATTGATACTAAAGCTATCCAGCATCATTCATTGTGTCAGATGCTTAGATTACTATTGTTAAAATGCCTTTATTAACTGTCAACTAAATAAAATAGTAGTCGTTTTTAAATTTACAATACATTACTTAATGGATTAAAAATGAATTTTTCAAAAGTTTTCCTCCTACTAATTGTTCTTTGCATGCCCCCAATTTTGTGCGCTGATGAAGCGTCCGAAAAAGAAGCTGAAAAGCTACTTGATATGATGGGGATGCAAGAGATGATGGATCAGTCAGTGTCCCAAATGCTCGATATTCAGCTACAGCAGCAACCAGACTTAGCACCTTTTAAGGGAGTTATGATTGAATTTTTCAATAAAAATATGAGCTATGAGAGCATAAAGCCTGAGTTGATAAAAATGTATTCTGAAGCATTTACAGCCTCTGAACTCAAAGAAATTATTGCCTTTTATTCCACTGATGTAGGTCAGAAGTCAATTCAAAAAATGCCTGCACTCACAGCGCAAGGTGCTCAGTTAGGTGCAACTCGTGTGCAGCAAAATATTGGAGACTTGCAAGCAATGATTGAGGCAGAGGCAGAACGTCTTGGAAAGCTGAAATAAGAGTAAGATAAAAAACTCATGGCTTAAGACTCCGTTCCGAATGAAAAGGTTTATAGTTAAATTAATTAGAATGTTGTAGACGGCAAGGCTAATAAAAGATGGAAGCAGAGAAACTGATTTTTTCTAAAAAAATTACAAAATATGTTTAAAAACAATTACTTATTAACATTTAATGGCGCACTCGGCAGAATTCGAACTTTACCGATTACTCTCAAACCCTTATTGTCTGTACCTCATTAATCTAGCACATTTCCGCCAAGGTATATAATCTATCCTTTACACTAGTTTGTGTGTACGTTTGTGTGTACGCGGGGATAAGTGGAATCCGATAAAACCTTTTTGTTTTATGTCATCTTCAGTAACCTTTATTTTATCACCAGACCATGGGCCAAGTATCCGTTCACGCTTTCTCGCATTGTATATGAAGGGATTGAAATTTTGACGCAATGAATCAGGTTTTCCGGTGGCACACAACGAGGCATCATTAAATGCCTCATCCCCTAATCTTGGATGAAAAAGGGGGTCAAAATCGGTGACATAAACAGCTATGTTTTCTTTAGAAATCAGATACAGGTGCGTAAGTTTATCGGCTTTGCCAAAAACACCCGCATCAAACTCATAATCCATATTAAAAATCAATGTATCCTCGTTATAAGTTCCAGACTTCATTTTTTTTGGGATAGAAAAGGGAATTCTCATTCGTAGTAAAATTTGTATGGGCAGCTTGTAAGCATTCGATGAGAGCTTCTGTACTTATCTCTTTAGTAACTTTATAGGAAACCTTTGGTTCAGTTGACTCGATAATTTGTTTGGGCGTTACGCCATAGCCTTGTTCTAAATTGACAGCGCCTTCATACATGGTATTTAACGCAGTGCAGCTTGAGATACCGATTAACATCGATAATATAAAAATGAATTTGTAGGAAGTATTCATGAGATTGCCTTTGTTTTAGCAAGTTTAAAAGCAAAGTTGCATTTTCCATGCCATTCAAGAAAAATCAGTGTTTTCAGACATTTCTCTAAACATGAAACCTGCATGTAAGATTTCTTGCTTTTTTATGTGCATAAAATATTGGTTAAAAGAAATTTATGCACCACAATAAGCATTTGGTATTTCTCAAAAACGTAGGACAAAACCTCTCACTCAGGTGTCTCTTTTATTACTGGCAATATTTTAGTTGCCGTCGAGGAATTCTCTAGTTGCTCTAGGCGTTCTTTGAAATTATCCAATTCAGCTTCTTGTGCTTCGAAAATGACCTTATCTCGGATAGTTGCTGGGGCCAAAAACAAAAATATAAGAAAAACAAATATTTCAAGCCAATGCCTACTTATTAAGTCAGGATTGATTTTATCGGCATCTCTTGAGCGATGAGCGAATATATATATACAAACATAGCTAAACAAACCAGAGGCCATTCCACTAAAAGCAACCAAAAGACCCAGAAAGCCTATTTGGAATTGCAAGATAATGCCTATAATCATGCTCCAAAGAGCGCCAAGTAAAGATGCATTTGCAAGCATGCGAAACCTATTGCTTCTGTTTGAGAAAATACATGCAGTCAATATACTCATTGAAATACATCCAAATCCAAGAAAGAAAGGTAAAGAAAAAATTACTTCCAAGTCCGAGTAACCAAAGGCGCCTCCATAAATAGGAAACAGAATAAGCAGTAACAGAATTATTGAAACGCTTAATGTGCTTGCTACATTTTCTTGTTCATGTTCGATTAAATGCTGATATTTGGATGATATAAAGTAACCGAATCCAGCAAAAAATCCACCATAAAGTATCCCTAGCAAAAGGATCTGAGTCACCACTTCTGTATCCGTAATGACTGCATCCATACTGTATGACGCATCAAAGCCTGTCGGTGAATTTGTTTGCGCCATATAAAAGAATAACTTAACGCTTCCTATCGCTGCAGCAAGGAGCCCAAAGGGGATACCCAAATGTCGCATAATTAAGGAGCACCGGATAGCAATTGATCTCAGGGATGCATGTCTTTGGTGTTTTAATTTAGAGATTGATATCTGGCTTAATTGCCAAGAGTGGCCAAGTCCGACAATAAATATTGAAATTACAATAATGAAAAAGACGCGGTATTCCACAAGGATATATAAATAATGGAAGGGGTTAATCATTTGAAGGCTCGCAAGAACTGTCGATTTGTAAGAAGTTTTCCAAGAATCTAGTTCATTGTCAAATGAACGAAAGTATCTACTATTTTGTCGATTTTAAGTATTTTGAAGTTCTTCAAGTACCCCCGCGCAGATGACCAGACCCCCTGGTGGGTTATATATAAGGATTGAGAGACTTTTTTAGGTGGTGAGGGCTGTAAAGTAGATCCGAAATTTGATTTAAAATCGGTTACCTTCATCGACAGGCTTTTTCAGTAACCAATAGATCAAAGGAAGAATTCCAATGATTGTTAGCATTAATAATTGCCACCAACCACTTTTATTTACATCATGAAGTCTTCTGGCGGCTACTGCAATACTCGGTATAAAAGTAAGTAGGCTGAAGATACCATTAAAAAGTGATGTTTTAACTTCTATATTTCCTTGATACATGAATCCAGCGGTTGTCCCTAAAAAACTATCAATACTACTAAAAACTAAATTACCAAGGAGTATGAAAAGGAAGTACCACCAATATTCAGATAGCCCAGCCCTACCACTAAACGTTGCGTATTTTTTTAATAAAACGGTCGACACCGCTTGAGACATATTCATTTAGCCACCAACAAGATTTATGAACTCACATTATTTAGCTAGTTATCTCTAAACTAAAATGCATAAACGATTAACTTTAAAGGTTTGTTCGGCAGATGGCCAGATCCCCGAGGGGTATATATAGGGATTGGGAGACTTTTTAGGGTGTGGGGACTGTAAAGTAGATTTAGTCTCTGAGTGAGATTTTATGATTTCTGGACGGATTTTAATTGATAGGCTATTTAGTTATTATTAGGTGAATCAGAACCGTAAGGACGTGACCTAAGATGACAGATTTAAACAATCTTTCTGCTTATTCATCGGAAAGAAACTTAGCTCTGAAGCCGTTGACAGACTTCAAATGTAAAGTGGCTCCACAAAGAGGTATTCACTTATTTCATTTTCCCCTCTCACTCTGCTCGATGAAAGTTCGCCAAGCCCTTGCGGAGAATGCTGTGCATTGGACATCCCACGTAGTGCTTCTTCCTGTTTATCAACAATACGAACCAGAATATGTTCGCATAAATCCTCGATGTGTGGTGCCTACGTTAGTTTGTAACGGAAAAGTTGTAACAGATTCACTGAATATTCTAAATTATGTGGTGAGTAAATTATCAAACCTTGAGACTTCACGAAAGCCATCGGTTCATGAATTTGAGGCTATCTCCTTATGGCTAAACAAAGCAGACAGTCTTCCTATCGAGGCGTTCACTTATGGAGATAATCAAGGTACGAACAAGTCTTTTTTCTTTAAAAAGGCGGCAGACGGTGGCAAAGGTCACGAATTTAAAGCTAATCTTTTGAGAAAATTAGTTAAACGCCATGAGAAAGAAAAGCAGTTGTGTGACGCCTACAAAAGTAAGTTAAATATTGTCGAAAATACTCTTAAAATAATTCAAACGCCTACTCGGATGAACGCCTTATATGATTCTGCTGACTCCATTTTAATGGAACTTGAGACTCAGTTGTTGAGTGGACCCTTCAAAGAAAATGGTTGGCTAGCATCTAAGAAGTTTAGTTTGGCTGACATTGTATGGGGAGTTGTTCTTTATCGACTGACGAAACTTGGTTTGGAGCCATTACTTTTGAGTAATAAGACAATCATAGGTCAATACAGTGAAAAATTATTTGCCAGAGAATCCTTCAAACGAGGAATTTTGGATTGGGATAATGTTCCCAGGCATGTGATTCTCCCCATGATTAAACATAAACTATTTAATCGGACTACATTAACTAGTTAGATATTTAATGTGGACTATCTCTCCCAAGAAGCTTGTTCACTGTCAACTGAACAAAAATGTCTACTATTTTGTCTACTTTAAGCACTTCGAAGTTCTTAAAATACCCCTGGGCAGATGACCATACCCCCTCACGGGTATATATAGGAATTGGGAGACTTTTTAGGTGATGAGGGGTGTAAAGTAGATATCAATCACAATCTTGAAATTTTGATTCCCAGCACTTCGTTGCAAGCTCTTGTCCTTGGGTTAATTCGTCTTGGGTTAAAGATTGGCTAAGTGACTGTAAATTATCAAGTGCTTGTTTCTCACCTTGGCCTGCAGCCATAAACCACCAAAGGTAGGCTTGAACTCGATTTTGTTTACCACCCTCACCGTAATAATGCATCAAACCTAAGTTAGTTTGTGCTTTTGCATTTCCAAGCTTAGCGGATCTTTTGTACCAACGAGATGCCTCCTTAGTATCTCGCTTTGCACCGCCTTTGCCGCTATAAATTGCAGATGCAAGCTGAAATTGTGATTCCGCTAACTCAGTTTCAGGCATCCTTTCCGAGAGCATCTCAATACTTTTATTCGCCCACACCAATCCATCATACCTGTCCTCTAATACTTCGCTTTTGTTATTGATAACTTGTTGTTTGAAGTTAATTTTGATCCCTTGTTTTCTTTTTCTCAAGATTAAATCCTGTAAGATATTTATCCAAACATATGCCTTTACATCCGATGCTTGAGGACTGTCATTATCAAGGTATAGACGACTAATTCCATATACTGCAGTTGCAGACCCTCGATTAGCCGCCTCTCTATACCATTTTAGTGCCTCGGCATGATCTTTTTTCTTTCCATAATGATACTGGTAACCCAATCGATACTGTGATTCTGAATCTCCTTGCTGGGCTGACTCCAATAATGACAATTCATTTGTCAAAACTGGGGTAATCATGAAAGAAAATATAATTAGTAAATATCTGTTCATACATAAACCATATTTAGAATGTGAGGGTTGTATTAAGTATTGATTAGTTTTCAATCTGACTATTAAGAAAAACGCTCATTCATAAACATCCGTTGACAAAACATTTTCAAACCCCCTATGTTAAAAAAGAAATTAGCCGGGAGAGGTCCAAATAAACATGCAAGAAAAAGTTATCCTACTCAACAAAGAACTATCCAAACGAAAAGATCCAAGAACTCTCACTCTCAAACAGGAAATGCAGGTCGAGATATATAACAATGCTAAAAGATTGCATCAATTAAAAAAGATAGAGAGTTACTACCACGATAAACACAAAGAGGCTGAAAAGATTTGTGATAACGTAGCTGATACCATTAGGCGTTATCAGAGACAATTAAATGAATACGAGGCTACTAGATTATGAAATCTATTAACAACCGTTTGAGTGCTGTTGGCAAGATATTAGCCGATTGGAATTTAGTTTGGTACTTACTGTTTTTTGTCGGATTTTCCTCGTTAGTTTGGGGTTCTGTAGGCTTTGGTTTAGACCTACTCTTGAGAGGAGAATATGTTAGCCTAATCCGATTCAATTCAGTGGTATTAATGCTTATTTTCTTACTAAGTGCTCTTCTACTAGGACACTTTCTCTTCAGGATCAGTATTATTTGGCTGCTAAGTTATTTGAGCCTACCCGCTGGTTTGATATATTCATCATTGGAGTTCATTCTCACTTTAATATCGGGAGATTCATTTTTTAGTTCCATATCTGTGGTCAATATCTTGCTTCCCACCTTTGTCGCAGGTTTAGTTTGTTGCTTTTCATTTTTTTTAACGAATGAAAATGAAGATTTCAGTATTGAGAAAAATGCCACTCAACTAAAGCTATGGATGTTTCTATTAATGCCCGGTGTAATATCATTGCCACTCATTTTAAGTGAATATTCTTGGACCATTTTGTACAACATGCCTTCCGTTCTGATTGTTTGGGGTTGTTTTTTAATGGCTCTTGTTCGTCAAGGAATTAAGACTGACAAATCAATCCTCTATTTCAGTCCAGCTGAATACAGTGCCTCACTGCTCGAAGGAGGCAAAGTAACAACTTTCGTGGGAGCAGGGTTAGTTGCGTTGTTTTATATCAGCTTGAGCCGAACAGTTGGCATGGAGGGTACATACGGACCACTGCTTGCGACAGCCATGATTGCGGTGCTTTATGGGACGACTAGCTATTTTTTAGGAATCATGCTGACCTCGGTAAGTGGCAAGCCGGAATCTCAAAGAAATCTCCGTCTTGATGCATGGCATCTCGTGGAGGCCTATGGATTTATAATATTGTCTGTCTTTTCGGCAAGGTCTGTCTTTGACATGGTTTAGGCATTCAAGTCTCTTCTTACTCCTCCAAGTCCAATAATATTAATAAGGTCTTTGATCTATGTGCGGCAGGTACACATTAAGAAATTCTAAAGCAGTGAAAGATAAGCATTTATTAAACATAGATGTTAGCTATAACATTGCGCCCTCACATGAAGTTCCAACAATAACCGCCGAACCAAGCCTAATGCGATGGTCTTATAACCCGACTTGGGCAAAGACCCCAATGAATTTAATCAATGCTAGATCAGAAACGCTTAGTATTAAACCTAGCTTTAAGATGGCAAAACGATGTTTGATTGTTGCTGATGGTTGGTTTGAATGGCTTAGAACCGACAACAAAAAACAACCTTATTTCTTCCATATGAATGATGCTCTGTTTAATTTTGCGGGGATATACACCGAATATAATGGAGAAAAGGGATGTGCAATCATTACTAAAGAGGCCATTCAAAGCTTATCTAAAGTCCACCATAGAATGCCCATAATCATTGATGATGATGAGGCTGATAGTTGGCTCTCTGGCGATGACGTTTTTGATTCAAAGTCATCAGAGAATATAGAGTTTTATCCTGTCCGTACCATGGTTAATTCACCTAGAAATAATGATATTGGTTGCATAGAACCTATTTAATCTCAAAGGGTAAGTAAATTTAGCTATACCTAGTGGGATATATGTAATTAACCTGTGATGAATCGTATATGTTTGGCCTGAAATTGGTGCACCAAGGGGATTTTAGATTCCAGTTTGCTCACCTGTGGGGCGTTTCTTTTGTCATCTGTACCAAAAAAAGGTTATTTATTATTGGTATGAATTGTGCTTCCTGTTTTTATAGTTGATAAGCTCATACGGTGAGGCAATGAAATTTATTGACAAAAAAAGTCCGGTTCTTGTCACCGGAGCAACAGGTTATGTGGCGGGTTGTTTAGTTGAGGAACTTCTAAAACTTGGACTTACGGTTAATGCCGCAGTTAGAGACAAAAAATCTGAGAGTAAGCTTAAATACCTTAATGAACTTGCAAAAGTTTTACCTGGTAAAATTAACTATTTCCAATCAGATTTATTGCATGATGCTTCCTATGATGACGCGATTGCAGGCTGTGAGCTTGTTTTTCATACTGCTTCACCATTCTCATTTAAGGTTGAGGACGCGCAACGTGACCTCTTAGATCCAGCAATTTTAGGCACGAGAAATGTTTTGGCGTCTGCCAATCGAGAAAAGTCAGTAAAGCGAATCGTCTTAACAAGCAGCGTCGCGGCTATAATAGGAGATAATAAAGATAGTCTTGCTATGCCTAATTTAGAGATTACTGAAGAGTTTTGGAATACAACATCTTCCCTTTCGCACCGTCCTTACTCTTTTTCTAAAGTAATGGCAGAAAAAGAAGCTTGGAGGCTCAGAAAGCAGCAAGTTAGATGGGATCTAGTGACAATTAATCCAACTTTCGTCATGGGTCCTGGAATTAATCCCTCAGGCACGTCTGAATCGTTTGATATCTTCAGAAGTTTTTTGAATGGCGATTCTAGGATAGGGTTGCCGGACTACAAAATTGCATGTGTTGACGTTCGGGATGTTGCCAAAGCACATGTAAAAGCGGGATTTACCCCCTCAGCATCAGGACGTTATCTAATATCTGGTCATAACTCAGGTACAATTGAGATTGGTGAGATTCTAAAGAAGTTAGATCCTTCATTGGTTATAGGTAATAAAACTCTGCCGAAGTGGTTTTTGTGGCTTATTGCTAAAAGGATAAATTCCACTCGAAAAGAGATAGCAACAAGCATTGGATATCCCTTCAATGTAGTGAATCTCAAGAGTATGAATGATCTGAATATGGAGTATTTACCTCTTGAGAAAACGATCTCTGATTGGCTTTGTCAATTAAAAGAATCTTAAGTAGATTGCGATTTGTTAGTGCTCATAATACTGCGGCCCAGTGTTTAGGATCATATATCCCTATATTTAGTGGTATATATAGAGGTTCACTTGTTAACACACACTATGGGACACGGCAAAGCATAGTCCCAAAATCTATAAGATTTGAGACACGGTTGATTATCTGGTTATACTTTTCATAGGTACCGACATAAGGATATGACTATGGAAGAAATAAACTTAAAACAGAAAGAATTCTGGTCTGGTTCAGGTGGTGATGTTTGGGTAAACAAACAAAGTGAGATGGATATTATGCTTAATCCATTGGGAACTAGAGCAATAAGTAAACTAGATTTAAGTAAAGCAACAAAAATAATAGATATTGGTTGTGGGTGTGGCGCAACTACTCTAGAAATTGCAAAGCAATTAGAAGAAGGAGAAATCATAGGGATAGATATATCCGAGCCTATGCTAGCTAGGGCAGCTAAAAATGCTTCTGATCAATCTTTATATAATGCTAATTTTCAAGTTTTAGATGTGCAAGTTGATGAT
Organism: uncultured SAR92 cluster bacterium; assembly: GCA_902604945.1. Classification (GTDB taxonomy): domain Bacteria; phylum Pseudomonadota; class Gammaproteobacteria; order Pseudomonadales; family Porticoccaceae; genus AAA300-D14. The sequence continues at coordinate 16,106 of CACLAG010000032.1, forward strand.
ATGCCATCGGATTTTGATATTGCCTTTTCTAGATTTGGCGTTATGTTTTTTGAAGATCCATACCAGGCATTTTCAAACATATACAAATCTTTAAAAGAAAATGGTCAACTCAGTTTTGTATGTTGGCAAAATCCATCTTTAAATCCTTGGCAGAGTTTATCTTTACAAGTTATAAAAGAGTACCTCGATATTCCCTCTCCTCCTCCAAAGAGTCCTGGACCCTTTGCGTTTGAAGATAAAAATTATATTTCAGATATTCTCAATCAATCTAATTTTAAAGATATAGAGATAGAAGATAATCAAGAAGACATTGTTATGGCTTCAGGAAAATCTATTGAAGAAGCTTGTGAGGACTACTTAACTATTAATCCCGTAGTGACTGAAATGCTTAAAAATTCAAAAGAAGAACTGAAAGATGAGATTCTTCAAGCATTAATTCTTAAGTTTTCAGAGTTTCATAATGGTGATGGACTGTTGTTTCCAAGTGCAACCTGGATAGTTACAGCAAGAAAATAGCAATTGTTCTTTTTTATACAAAAGAATTTATGTTTGTCCTTTTGACGAGACTGAGAGGCTCGCAATATTCGCAATGAAGCCTACTGACCTTTATATGAAGATGTTGGTGGTTGATATGAGAAAAAATTACCTCGGTGCAACCAACTTTGCAAGCGGGATTTTTTACCAATGTTTGGTTAATTATTAATTATTGATTTAAATACCGCTAAACTGTTTCCCAGAGGTAATTTGCCTTTTTACTCAAATCAGTCGGTGATCCATAATTGTCACTGATGTCTCTTGCCCAGCCAAGCATTTCATTTCTCATATCTTTAGGGCAACTAACGTTCCTGAGACGTGTGTTCATAGTGTGTCTAAAACTATGAGAGGTTGGACAGTCAGCACCAAGAAGAGATTTTAGTCTTTTCTTACAAGCCGCTGAGGCATTATCATTTTTTAATTTGTTATTCTCTTTACCTATATATCTTGGGAAAACATACTCGTTAATACACATTGGCAAGAGGTATTGCATCGAGCTCAATGAAGCTCCCACAAGAGGTATCAATCGTTCACTACTTTTTGTTTTAAGCTCTCGCACATCATTTCTGCGCAAAGTGATATGGGGCGTTTCAACATCAAGATGAACATCCGTGACCTTTAAACCACAGGCCTCACTTATGCGCATTCCGGTATCAACCATTAAATGAATAAGACAGGTTATATCTGCGTTAGTGGAGTAGGGTAACTCACGAAGTACTTTGAGTTGATCACGATCAAATTCCTCTTTGTCTTTCTTATCTTTACCTAAATCTGGAATATTAAATTTATAAAATGGATGTTGTTCATCCTCAGCAAGGTCCATTTCTCGTGAAACTAAGTTAAACATGGCTCTGATTGATTTTAGTTGCCGCTCCACCGTCGTTGTTTTTTTAACTTCACATAATTTCCTGATGAGTTTATTGACATCCACGCGTTTGTATTGCGCTGGAGGTTTATCTCCACATACTGCGATTAAGATATTTATTGCAGCTTTACATTCATTAACTTTTTTCTTGTTCTCACTCTGACCTCTTAGTTTTAAGTACTCTCTTGGATACTGTGATGCCATTAACCGAAATTGTCCTGTTATTATCGATAGAGCTGAGCGTTGTTCCTCCGAGAGGGCCGTTAAATGCGATTTGTTTCCCTCCATGTAGGACCGGTACTCTTTCGCAGATAAATTTTTTAACAGAGTATTATCTAGGCTCTCAAAGAAAATATCCTTGGCAGGATTCGCCTCATAGTTATCATTCGCATCCTCGGGTGTCAGATTGAAGAGCTTCAAATGATTAACGGCCGCCTCAAAGTTTGAGAGTTCCTCCTGTTTTGAGAGGCCCATGCGAAGACGCCTAAATTCTTTCTCTATCTGCTGATGAAATTTCTCGCATACTTTTGAGGCAAGTACTTTGTCTGTCTGTTTTAGCGAGACTTCAATATAAGATTTATCGTAATGTCGCAACAGGTCTTCAGGGACTCGGCGTCGATAGTAATAAGTTTTGCGGTTTGGTCTTTTGGATAGGTATTTCATGTAAACGGTAAAGGCACCTAAATTTATCTGCATAATAGCTTAAACTCCTATATGTGTGTACGTTTGTGTGTACAGTTGAAAGGAGAATATTCAGAAAACTTAGGTATTCTGGGCCGTTCAAGCCAATATATGGCGCACTCGGCAGGATTCGAACCTGCGACCGCTCGGTTCGTAGCCGAGTACTCTATCCAGCTGAGCTACGAGTGCGTTTATAAGAACGGAGGTCACTATAGGACAAGGGCGCTCACTGAGTCAATATAGGAACAAATGGGAGCAAAACTGACAGTTTTGAAGTAAGGATTGCACTTATATTACCGTTTTAATGATATTGGAAGATCCATTGTATCTTTTAATTCTTCCATCACGACATAGCTTGTTGATTCTTGCACTGCAGGTAGTTTTAAGATTCTATTGCCAAGGAGC
>CACLAG010000033.1:0-18171 GCA_902604945.1 uncultured SAR92 cluster bacterium
TCTCTACTAAAGAAATCGTCACCAAAACTGAGCCATAACTCGTCGAGATATTTTATTTTTGATTCAGTTTTTGGAATCAATTTCATGGCGTCATTCTTTATTTTTTCTACACTGTTCTTCGATTCTCCAACTGAGAGGCCGAATTCCAAACGTTTTTTTGTTGATAAATAGAGATTTCCCATAAGCGCTCCTTTCCAATCGGTCCAGAGCTCTGGATTCGTAGCTGTTATATCTGCAACCGTTAAAATATAGAGCAGGTCCAAATAAACAAGATTTCCAACATTTTCTGAAAATCTCTCGATTACCTCAGGATCATTTATATCTTCTCTTTGAGAGACGGATGACATCAACAGATGATTTAAGACAAGCCATTCTAAAAGTTTAATATTTTCGTCGCTTAAGTTATGTTCAATGGCAAACTGTCTTACAATTTTTGCACCTAATTCTGAATGATTTCCCCCTCTACCTTTCGCTATATCATGAAATAGTCCAGCAATCAGAATGATTTCTTGATGTGGCAAGTTAGAGAAAATATTACTTGCACGAAGAAATGTTCTATTCTGATTTGGCGCACCAAAGGCAACCAAATTCTCTATTACTTTTACCGTATGAACATCAACTGGGAAAACATGAAATAAATCATGCTGTGTCAAGCCTATAATTTTTTTGAACTCCGGCAAATAGGAACCTAAGATTCCATATCGACTCATTCTGCGAAGTTGAAGTGTAAGATTATTCTTTGACTTCAGTAATCTAATGAACAGGCTTTTATTGACAGGATTTTTCCTGAAATTTGAGTCTATTAAGTTTCGGGATTCTCTTATCTGCTTTATGGCTATCGCTTTTAAACCTTTAATTTTTGGGTCTTCAGCAAGAATGACAAATATCTCGAGTAAAGCTGAAGGAAACATCTCAAATATTTTGGGGTCAGCAGTTGTAAGAAATCCGTCCTCGATAAGAAACTTATCATTGTATTTGACTCTTCTTGTATCTGATTTTTCTTTTGGTGATATATTTTCGCTGAACCATTTTAAAATCATATCGGTCAGTTCGCGCGTAGAGGACACAGTTTGATAATATTTCTGCATAAACTTTTCAACGGCTAATCTCTTGGCCCCGTCTTTAAATCCGAACATTTTCGCTATCTGAGATTGACGGTCAAAAAGAAGACGCTCATCAGGTCTCCCAGAAATTGCATGTAACTGGAATCTAACCCGCCATAGGAAGTTTTCGTTATTTATTAAAAGCTTTAAATCTGATTCCGATAGCACGTTCGATGAGAGTAGTTTTTTCCGATTATTGGTCTTGAAATGATGAATTGATATCCAGTCGACAAGTTGTATATCTCTGAGACCTCCTGGAGCTTCTTTTATATTTGGTTCTAGGCTGTATTCTGTATCCCCATGTCTCTGGTATCTCAATTGTTGCTCATGCAATTTTTTTTGGAAAAATAATTTTGTATTGTCAAAAACCGTTTTGAAAAGTTCACGATTTAAATCGCTGTAGTTTTTAACGCTTCCTGCTATATGACGACTCTCCAATAGATTGGTAGCAATTGTTATGTCCTCCAATGCAAGGTTAATACAATCTTGTTTAGATCTCACGCTATGACCAAGCTTTATGTTCAAATCCCATAAGCAAGTAACAAAAGATTCTATATTTCTTTCGTTTCTATTTATTTCTGGCCAATCGGCTAATATCAATATGTCCAGATCAGAGTGGGGGTGCAACTTTCCGCGACCATAACCGCCAACTGCGATTAGAGATAAAGGTGAACTGCCAAATGATGCTTTCCAAATCAATTCCAGAAGCATGTCAAAAATAGTTGATCTATACGATATTAATGTTGTTACAAATGTTGTGTTCGGATTTTTCGAGGCAAGGTATTGATTTACATTCTCAAGTATAATTTTGCCATTAAAGGAATTCGGATACTCCTCAAAATCACGCCAAATTTTTGAGTTTTCAAGTTTTTTTATTAATATTCTTGTCGAGTTACTTTCTTCAGCCATAAGTCACGGTGAATTGATTATTTTACTGTGCACTCAGAAAAAATAGATTAAAGCGTTAGTATTTCGCAGTTGTTTTTTGTCACTGCTATCGTATGCTCCCATTGGGCTGATAAACGTCCATCTTTTGTTTCAACAGTCCAACCGTCTGATTTTAACTTCGTTGTTGCTTTTCCTGCATTTAACATTGGTTCGATTGTAAATGTCATACCCTCTACTATTTCTGCACCAGCACCTTTATTGCCGTAGTGGAGAATTTGTGGCTCTTCATGGAAATTTGCTCCAATTCCATGCCCGCAATATTCGCGAACAACCGAGTAATAGTTTTTCTCTGCATGCATTTGAATAGCATGTCCAATATCGCCTAAATGCGCGCCTGGCTTCACTGCCTCAATTCCCTTGTAAAGACACTCCCTTGTTATTTCAACAAGCCTTTTAGCATGAGGCGCGGGTTCTCCGACGAAGAACATCCGACTCGTATCGCCAAACCACCCATCTTTTATAACAGTTACATCTATGTTTAGGATATCACCGTTTCGTAAAATTTTTTTTTCATTTGGAATACCGTGGCAAATTACTTGATTCACTGAAGTACAAATTGACTTTGGGAAACCCCTATATCCAAGAGTGGCAGGGACAACATTCTGCTTGTTTAGCATGAAATCATGACAAATATCATTTAACTCAAGAGTATTTGCTCCCGAAACAACAAAAGGAGTTATCATATCTAAAACCTCAGACGCTAATTTCCCAGCGATTCGAATTTTTTCAACTTCTTTTTTTGTTTTTATGATCATTACGAATGTTTTCCCATTTGTAGAATTGTTATTGTACGCATCTATTTAATGAACTTGTAATACTTCATGTTTTCCCCGCAACGGAATTATAGTCAGATATTAAAAATCTTTAACAATATTTGCTTATATGGTATAAAGCGCCCGCTGTTTATGCGGAAATACTAATTCACACGCGTTTCGACACAACGACCTGGGTGCCTGATTAAAGGGTTGGTCTTTGGGAAGCGCGGAGGTTTAACCCTAGGAGAAATATTATGTCAAACGTATCTATGAAAGATATGCTGAAGGCCGGAGTTCATTTTGGTCATCAAACAAGGTTCTGGAATCCAAAAATGGGTCAGTTCATATTTGGCTCTCGGAACAAAATTCACATTCTTAACCTTGAGTTCACCATGCCCGCTTTTTTAGAGGCCTTGGAAGTTTTGCGAAAAGAAGGTGCGAAAGGTAATCAAATTCTTTTTGTTGGCACAAAGCGAGCTGCACAAAAAATTATGAGAGAGCAGGCTGAAAGATGCAGTATGCCTCATGTAACGCATAGATGGCTTGGTGGTATGTTAACCAACTACAAGACGATAAATGCATCCATCAAAAGATATAGGAGCCTTGAAGAGCAAGAGAAGGATGGAACTTTCGATAAGCTTACTAAAAAAGAAGTGCTCACGAAAAGTCGTATGAAAGGTAAACTTGAGAATTCAATCGGTGGTATAAAAGATATGAGAGGTTTGCCTGATATTCTTTTCGTTGTTGATGTAGATCACGAAAGAATAGCGATAAATGAAGCAAATAAGCTCGGTATACCAGTTGTAGGAATAGTTGATTCAAATAGTGATCCAGATGGCGTTGATTATATTATCCCTGGTAATGATGATTCAATTCGAGCAATTGAGCTGTTTGCATCTGCCGTTTCAGATGCTGTTATAAAAGGTAGAGCGGAGTTAGCGTCAGTGTCGAGTAAAGATGAATTTATCGAAGTCTCGGATGACGCTAAGGCCGATAATAAGAAAGTCACTAAAGAGGCCCCAAAGGTAAAAGTAGTTAAAAAAGTATCCAAGGCTAAAATAGCGAGTGATGCTTCTGATGAGGTTAATAAAGAAGATGATGTTTCAGAAAAAGGTAGTGAAGCTGATAAAGCTGATGTTCCCATTCTAAAGGTTGAAAGTACTACTGAGGATGACCTAAGTCAAACAAAAACAGATGACAAAGAAGGCGATGATGCTCCTGAAAAGGTAGGCGAGTAAGTTTTTGTGAGTGAAAAACAAATAAATGATTTTCAAGAACAAGGGGGTATATACCCCCTTTATTTTAAATAATTGGAGATAATATATGAGTAAAGTACCAGCCGCGCTCGTCAAAGACTTGAGAGAGAGGACAGGTCTTGGCATGATGGAGTGTAAAAAAGCTCTGATAGCTGCAAGCGGTGACATAGAAGTAGCGATTGAAGAGTTGAGAAAGTCTAGTGGAATGAAAGCTGCAAAGAAGGCCTCACGAACGGCGGCTGAAGGTATTATTTTGATGAAGATTTCAGAAGGTCTCGGAACGCTCGTTGAGGTAAACACTGAGACTGACTTTGCAGCTAAAGATTCATCCTTTCGTGAATTTTCATTAGACGTCTTACAAAAAGCGCATAGCAATGAAGTCACTAATATTGCTGATATACTAGATTCGGGTCTCGAATCCTCACGAGAGCAGCTCGTTCAAAAAATTGGTGAAAACATTACGCCAAGAAGAGCAATCTCTTCAAAAGGGACAATAGTCGGTGGATACATACATGGGAATGAAAAGATTGGTGTTTTAGTAACACTGAGTAGTGGTAGCGAGAGCGTTGCAAAAGATGTGGCGATGCATGTAGCGGCAGTGAATCCAGCAGTTTTGAGTAGTGATCTCATGCCTCTTGAGATGGTTGAAGCAGAAAAAGAGATTTTCACGGCTCAGGCAAGAGAAAGTGGGAAACCAGATGCAATTATTGAGAAAATGATCGCTGGTAGAGTTGGAAAGTTTTTGAAAGAAAATAGTTTACTTGATCAATTATTTGTTAAAGATCCCGATATAACGGTAGGGAAGTTCTTAGAAGATAATAGCTCGGTAATCATTGCTTATCACCGGTTTGAAGTTGGTGAAGGAATTGAGGTAGAAAAGACAGACTTTGCTTCAGAAGTTGCCGCACAGATTCAAAGTATTGATCAGTAATCATATTTAGGAGTTGCTATGTCTGAATTAAAGCGAAAAACCTATAAAAGAATACTTTTAAAGCTGAGTGGTGAGGAGCTTATAGGCGATGTGGGTTTTGGAATTGATCCTAAGGTTCTTGATAAGATGGCGCTTGAAATTGGACAACTTGTTGGTATTGGAGTTCAAGTTGGATTAGTGATTGGAGGTGGGAATCTTTTTAGAGGGGCAGCTCTTAACAGCGCAGGAATGGATAGAGTTACTGGTGATCATATGGGTATGCTCGCAACAGTTATGAATGCTCTTGCAATGCGGGATGCTCTTGAGCGGACAAATATTGCATCTCGGGTAATGTCAGCTATTCAAATGAGTGGGGTTGTTGAGCATTATGATAGACGACGAGCTATTCGTTATCTGCAGGATGGTGATGTTGTAATTTTTGCTGCTGGGACGGGCAACCCTTTTTTTACGACAGACTCTGCCGCTTGTTTGCGAGGTATTGAAATAGAGGCAGATGCGGTTTTTAAAGCAACTAAAGTTGATGGAATTTATAGCTCTGACCCAATGATAAATTCGGACGCCAAATTGTATTCACACCTTACTTACGATGATATTTTGGAAAAAAAACTTGGAGTTATGGATCTGACAGCAATTTGTTTATGTCAGGAATATAAAATGCCGTTGCGAGTTTTCAAAATGTCGAAGCCTGGCGCTCTTCTCAAGGCAGTTGTTGAGGGTGATGAAGGAACTCTCGTAGAGGACAGATTATGATTGAAGACTTTAAGCAAGATGCGAAGATAAGAATGACGAAGACAATAGATGCGTTGAATGTGTCGATGGGGAAGATCAGGACTGGACGCGCGAATACTAGCTTATTAGATGGTTTATTCATTGATTATTATGGAGTGAAGACGCCGATTGGGCAAGCCGCCTCTGTGGTAGTAGAGGATGCACGAACTCTATCTGTTACACCCTGGGAAAATTCTATTATCCCAGAAGTTGAGAAAGCAATTTTAAGATCTGACTTGGGCTTGAATCCGACAACGGCGGGCACCGTAATTCGAATTCCTCTTCCTCCTCTTACTGAAGAAACGCGCAAACATTATGGAAAACAAGCAAAATCCGAAGCAGAAAATTCCAGAATATCTATCAGAAATATAAGACGTGATATACTTTCGATGACTAAAGATCTTGTGCGCGCTAAAGATCTAAGCGAGGACGATGAGCGCAGAATAGGTAACTTAATTCAAGAGATTACAGATACATTTATTGCTCAGATTGATGAGGTTCTCAAAGCTAAAGAAAAAGAATTGATGGAAGTTTAATTTTTTTGACGATTCTGTCTACATCTTATCGTGGTTTAATGACTACAGACATTTGTACTTTCTGCATTTAATGGTGGCCCAAATATTGGATATTCAAGTTAACGCGAAATTCACTCGATGCTTATTTATCGTGTAATAACGGCAGCGCTTTTAGCGATTGCTTTGGTAGTTCTATTATTTGGTCTTCCCAAGACTCTGTTTGTGTCTTCATTGCTTTTTATTTTGTTCGCTGCGACATGGGAGTGGTCAAACCTAGCCGGTTATAAATACACAAGCTCTAAAATTGCTTTTATAGGAGTTTTTTCGATTTTTGCATTCTGTGCTGTCTTTTGGCTCAGTTTTACTGAATCTTTTAATGGTAACCGTGCATTGTTGTCTTTAATGTTTCTTGTTCTAATTGTTTGTTTAAGTGTTTTCTTAATATTCTCTTCGCAAAATTTTAAAAACTTTATTTTAAATTCTCCGCCTCTGGTAACTGTTTTGGGGATGTTAGTCTTTTTGGCTCTTTGGATTGCGATTTTAACTATAATCTCCTTTGAAAATGGCCGTTTCTTACTTTTGTTTGGGATTTTAATAGTAGTTTTATCTGATGTTGGAGGTTATGTCGTTGGTAAGCTTTTTGGTCGAAACAAGCTTGCTCCCAAGATTAGCCCTGGTAAAACATGGGAAGGATTAGCAGGCAGTTGTTGTTTTTCGCTTGGACTACTTTTTCTGCTTGGGCAGACTAATCAGATATTTTTCACATCATCCATAGCCGGTAATCAAGGGGTTATTATTTTTCTCTTAGTAATGTCAGTAGTTTTGGTTTCTGTTATCGGGGATTTATTTGTCAGTGTTATTAAGCGATATAGTGGAGTCAAGGATACTGGGCATATTCTCCCTGGGCATGGTGGTATGCTGGATAGAATTGATGGATTAATGCTAGCAATCCCAGTATTTGCATTACTCATCTCTGTTTTAGGTTTTGTTTGATGAGAAAAAAGCTAACTATTTTGGGTTCTACTGGGTCAGTAGGACTGAGCACTATCAGCGTTGTAAATCGTAACATGCCTCGGTTTGAGGTATTTGCTTTAACTGGTAATACACAAATTGATCTTTTAGCGGACCAGTGTATCGTTTCAAAGCCATCTTTTGCAGTTGTCACTAGCGAAAAAGCGGCATCAAAATTACGTAGTCTTTTGGCCGACAAAAACTTGGATACTGAGGTTTTGGTTGGCGATGAAGGGTTGAATTATGTTTCCTCTGCATCAGAGGTTGATATTGTTATGTCTGCAATAGTTGGAGCTCAAGGGTTGCTACCAACCTTCTCGGCTGTCTGCGCAGGTAAAGTTGTTCTTTTGGCAAACAAAGAATCTCTTGTTATGGCGGGGAAAATTATCATTGAAATGGCAGAAAAATATAATTCGACTCTGCTGCCAGTGGATAGTGAACATAATGCTATTTTTCAGTGTCTTTCGCTGGATGAGATAAGTGGCGAGAATCAAGAGGTTACAAAGCTTACTTTAACTGCATCTGGAGGTCCATTCCTTAAATATAGCCAAGAATCACTCTGCTCTGTTACTCCAGAGGAGGCATGTGCGCATCCTATCTGGAACATGGGAAAAAAAATCTCAATAGACTCTGCCACCCTAATGAATAAGGGTCTTGAACTCATTGAAGCGAGGTGGTTTTTTAACTGCTCTCTCGAAAAATTGGATGTTGTTATCCACCCTCAGAGTATAATTCATTCATTTGTTCATTATCTGGATGGATCAGTTGTCGCGCAGTTTGGTGTCCCAGATATGCGAATACCAATTTCATACTGCTTAGGTTGGCCAAAAAGAATCTTTTCTGGGGCGAAAAAATATTGCCGTAGAAGATCTGTCTAATATGCAGTTCTTTGAGCCAGATCGGGAGAAGTTTAAAGCACTTAAACTATCCGAGCATTGCATCGAGAGGGAGATGGATGCATCGATTTATTTGAATGCTAGCAACGAAGTCGCAGTTGACGCGTTTTTAAGCTCTCAAATTACTTTTCCGGAAATCATAGATATTGTCGAGGAGGTGTTGTCTAAAGCAAATTTTGATGAACCACTTTCGATTGATGATGTCAAAGCAACTGACTTTAGAGCAAGACAGATGGCACTAGAAATCATTCGCAAATGGAAATCCTCATAGATATGTTGACAACCTTGCTTCTTTTCACTATTACATTGGGTATCGTTATTACGATACATGAGTTTGGCCATTTTTATGCCGCCAAGTATTTTGCTGTCAAAATATTGAGGTTCAAAGTTGGTTTTGGTAATGATCTATTTGCAAAAAAAGACAAAACTGGAACAATTTTTAGTATTGGTTGGATCCCGCTCGGAGGCTATGTCCAGATGCTGGATGAGAGGTCTTTGGAATCCCCTGATGATGTAAAGAACTCTTTTCAAAGCAAAAGTCCAATCCAGAGACTTACAATCGTTTTAGCAGGACCACTCGCAAATGTTTTGCTAGCGATAGTCGTTTTTTGGATATTTTTTCTTGGAGGAGAACAGAGGATTCAGCCAGTTGTTGGTGAACCTATAAAACAATCAATAGCAGAAGAGGCGGGATTTCAAGATGGGATGAGAGTTTTAAGGATACAAGACAAAAGCATTGAATCTTGGACTGATATTAATAGATCGCTGTTTGATTTGATAGGGTATTCTGGGAATTTAAAATTTAGCATTGAGAGCACAGCTGATATTGGGAATCAGGAGATTCTAGTCCCTGTAACCTCTTGGTTATCAGAGGAAGAAGAACCATTTCCTGCAAGAGATCTAGGATTGATCCCTAAACTAAACTATGACGGTGTGCAAATTATCTCGACGGAGTCAAATGGGATTGCTGCGGCTGCAGGCCTCATGGAGGGCGACAGACTAATAGGTGTCAATGGCATAAATACTCTCTCTATGGAATCCTTTATCAGCGAAGTAAAGAGTAATCCTAACGTTCCGATTATAATCGATTATGAGAGAAAAAATATTAAAGAGTCAGTTGAATTAATACCTGAAATGGTAACGAAAAATGAAAAAGAAATAGGTGCAATTGGAGTGGTTCTTTCCCCAATTATTTCTTATCCCGATTATATGAATAAAACGTTGCGTTACAATTTACTAACCGCAATACCCCGAGCACTCGCGGAGACACGCCAGAGTTGTGTATTTGTAATATCTTCACTAAGAAAACTAATTATGGGTGATATAAGCCCAAAAAACTTAAGTGGGCCAATAGGTATAGCTAAGGTAGCAGGAGAATCTGCGCGTTCAGGAGTATTCATTTTTATACGTTTTGTAGCAATACTGAGTATAATGCTCGGCATTATGAATCTACTCCCTGTTCCGATATTGGATGGCGGGCAAGCTCTTTTCATAATCTACGAGATGATAAAGGGTCAACCGGTCCCAGAGTTAGTCCAATCTTTTAGTTATAGGTTGGGTATTTTTATATTGCTAGGTTTAATGTTTTATGCAACATTCAACGATATTTCTAGATTTATTCGATAGTCGGGTTAAATATGAAAAGTTTTAAATGCTCTGTCTATTACTTATTACTCGTATTCTCAATCAATCATACATCAGTGATAGCAGACCCATTTTTTATTCAAGATATTCGAATTGAGGGTTTGCAGCGGGTATCAGCAGGTACTGTATTTGTCTCGCTGCCGCTAAATGTAGGTGATTCTGTTGATGAAAACTTGTTGCGTGAAGCAACAAGATCCTTATTTAGAACTGGATATTTTTCAGATGTAATGCTCTCACGAGAAAATAATATTTTGGTTGTAAACGTGGCTGAAAGACCTTCGGTTACTGAGATTATTATCGAGGGGAATAAGGCTATTGAGACTGAACAATTAATGGGAGCACTCAGAGATAACGGATTAGCAGAGGGCCAAATATTTAGGCAAATTATTTTGGAGGGTATGAGTCAAGAACTGGAGAGACAATATGTTTCCCAGGGTCGTTATGGTGCAATCGTCGATACCGAGGTTTCTGAATTACCGCGGAATCGTGTTTCTGTAAAAATAGATATTGATGAGGGTGATGTTGCTAAAATCAGGCATATCAATTTGGTGGGTAATAGAGATTTTACAGATACTGATTTACTTGAGCAATTTGAGCAAAAAAAAACTGGATGGCTATCTTGGATTACAAGTGATGATAAATATTCAAGAGAAAAACTTTCAGCTGATATCGAAACACTTGAAAGCTTCTACCTTGATCGAGGATATTTAGGATTTGAGATAACTAGCACGCAAGTATCAGTTAGCCCAGATAAAGAATCAGTTTTTATTACCATTAATCTTAATGAGGGAGATGTTTACACAATAGGGGAGATCAAGTTGGCTGGTGAGTTGATAATTTCAGAGGAGCAAGTGAGGAGTCTCATTTTGCTTCAAAAAGACATGATTTTCTCACAGATTCTGATGACTACCTCTAGTGAATATATTACAAAACGTCTTGGTAACGAGGGTTATACATTTGCTGAGGTTGAGGGCTATCCGCAACTGGATGACATTGATAAAACTGCGGATATCACATTTTTGATTAATCCTCAAAAGCGTGCTTATGTTCGTAGAATTGAGTTTAGAGGAAATACTAAGACAGCTGACCCGGTTCTACGACGCGAAATGCGGCAAATGGAAGGGGGATCTGCAAATAATGCGCTCATTGAACTATCAAAAGTTAGGCTCGAGCGAATAGGGTTCTTCAAAGAGGTTGGCGTTGAGACTATCCCAGTTAGCGGTACTGACGATCAAATTGACGTGGTGTACTCAGTTGAGGAGCAACCATCGGGATCAGTCGGTGCTAATCTAGGGTATTCTCAGGGCTATGGTTTGATGTTAGGGGCGAATCTAACGGAGAATAACTTCCTGGGTACAGGTAAACAAGTTGGGATTGGAATTAACAAAAGCACCTATCAGTCTTCATTAAATTTTAGCTATACCGAGCCATACTTTACAGCGGACGGCGTTAGCGCAGGTTATAGTATTTACGCGAGAGAAACTGATTATAGCCGACTTCGGTTGCAACCATTCTCGCAAAATACGAAAGGCGCAAGTTTGAACTGGAGTTATCCAATATCGGAAATTCAAAGAATTGGTTTTGGTCTTGGCTATGAGTATCTTGAGTTAAATCTTGGTGATTATGTTAGCTCGCAAGTTATAGAAGACTTTGTTTCAGCGAATGGAAATTGGTTTAGATCAGTGAACTTTAATCTGAATTGGGTAAAATCTACTCTCAACCGCGGCATATTTGCGACTCGAGGTACCTCTCAGAGACTTGGACTAGATTTATCAATGCCCGGTTCTGGGCTGGAGTACTACAAAATCACATATAAAGGCTCTCATTTAAGAGGTCTCACAAAACAGTTAACTCTGAAGCTTAATGCTGATCTTGGATATGGTGAGAGCTATGGGGACACCACACAAATGCCATTTTTTAAGAATTTTTACAGCGGTGGTTTAGGATCGGTAAGAGGTTATAAAAAATATACCCTAGGACCGCGAAACACTCCGGTCGGAGGATATTCATACAGCAGACCTGTTGGCGGAAATGTTCAGGTAGTTTTGGGCGCAGAGGTTATTTTTCCACTGCCATTTGTAAAAGATCAGAGATCTATCCAATCATCTATTTTTCTTGATGCAGGCAATATTTTTAATACAAAATGTGGCAATATACAGATAAACTGCTTTGACATAAAAGAGGGTGAGCTTCGTTATTCAGTAGGATTAGGAGCTACATGGTTAAGCGGCTTTGGGCCGATTACATTCAGTGTAGCAAAACCACTGAATTCTCAACCAGGAGACGAAACGGAAGCCTTTCAATTTTCTCTAGGCAATCAATTTTAATTAAATTTGGAGATAACAAGTGAGATATATAAAAATTATAACGATTTTGTGGTTAAGTGGTGCATCTCTATTTGCGTATGGCGAAGACAAGATAGCAGTTATAGATATGCAACAGGCAATGTTTGCATCTCAATACGCTCAAGATGTCGCAAAGGATGCATCTGAGAGTGCTGACTTTGTTGCACTGAGAGCAAAGGCTGAAAGTAGTGCTGCAGATTTACAAACAATGGCAAAAGAAGCTGAGACTAAGAGATTGACTTGGTCGACTGAGGAAGCAGCAGAGCATCAGAAAAAGATGTCTTATGCTAAAGCAGATTATGATTTGGCTGTTCAAAAAATTCAAGGTGAACAGCAGCAGTTGCAACAAAAGATAATGCAAGAGTTATCTCCTCAATTTCAAGAGGCTCTTAGCGAAGTTGCAAACAGTGAGGGTATCACGCTACTTCTCAGGCGTGAGTCTGTAATAATCGCAAATCCCAAAAATGATCTCACAGCAAAAGTGGTTGATAAGCTAAATCAAATCACTCAGAAGGAGTAATTCTTTTACTGATGAGAACTAGTTTCACTGTAGAAGAAATTGCTCAATTTTTGGATGCGGAGATACGCGGCTCCTCAGTTAAATCTCTGAAGGGGATTAATTCGCTGAAGGATGCAAAAAAAGGCGATCTTTCCTTCTTAGCAAATAAAAATTACAGTGCGCTACTTAAGCAAACTGAGGCCTCTTTTGTTATTCTGTCTCAGGCAGATGCATGTAAATACGATGGAGACTGTTTGGTTGTCAAGGATCCATATCTTGCCTACGCTAAAATTTCACACTGGTTTGCAGCAGCTCGAAACACCAAGAAAAAGGTGTCTGGTGAACCGGCGATAATTCCTGATTCTGTTCAAATAGGTGCCAATACTTGCATAGGGCTGAACTCTGTTATTGGAGAAGACTCAATAATCGGTTCTAATGTTTCAATTGGGAAGAATGTTACGATAGGTGAAAAGGCACAAATATTCCCCAACGTTTCAATTTATAACGACGTTGTTATAGGTAAAAATGCAGTCATTCATAGTAATTCTGTTATTGGTTCAGATGGTTTTGGGATGGCTCGGCGTGATGATGGTTCATGGGAAAAGATTGCTCAACTGGGTAGTGTATCTATAGGAGATCATGTAGAAATTGGAGCCTGCTGCACCATAGACAGAGGAGCATTATCTGATACGGAGATTCATTCCGGAGTCAAGATGGATAATCATATACAGATCGCGCACAACGCGATAATAGGGGAGAATACTGTTATGGCAGCATTCTGTGGAGTAGCTGGAAGCTCTGTTATCGGAAAAAACTGTATTTTTGCTGGAGATGTTTGCGTGGTTGGTCATGTAAAGGTGTGTGACGATGTAATGGTAACTGCCAGAACTTTAGTTACAAAATCTATTAAAGAGCCGGGATCATACTCATCCGGCACGACACCATTAATGAACACCCAAAATTGGAGGAAAAATACTGCAAGATTCGGCCAATTGGATTCAATGGCTCGGAGCATCGTAGAGTTGAAGAAGTCAAGTAAACTAACAAAACACTAAGGTTCAACATGGATATTTCTAAAATTATGTCCCTGCTACCGCATCGGTATCCGATGTTGTTGGTAGATAGAGTTACTGAGTTAATCCCGTTTGAGAGTATTATTGCGTATAAAAATATTACGGTTAACGAGGATGTGTTTAATGGTCACTTCCCCTCAAACCCTATTTTCCCTGGTGTGATGACAATTGAGGCATTGGCTCAGGTCTCCGGGCTCCTCGGTTTTGCATCAACCGAAACTACAGGTTCTGACGGTAAACTATACTTATTTGCCGGTGTAGACAATGTAAGATTTAAAAAACCTGTTATCCCAGGTGATAAATTAATCTTAAAGTCAGTGGTAATGACGGTGAAAAGAAACATTTGGCGCTTTGATACTCAAGCCATTGTCGATGACGGAGTAGTGTGTAAAGCAGAACTATTATGTGCATATGTAGATGCGGAAAATAATTCATGATACATCCTAGCTCAGTTATCCATGAGTCTGCGTTAATAGGTGATAAAGTTACGGTCGGACCCTGGACATATATTGGTGAGAATGTAGAGATTGGAAATGGAACTCAGATAGCTTCGCATGTAGTGATAAAGCGTGACACAAAAATAGGCTGTTCAAATACAATATTTCAATTCGCCACGATTGGTGACGATACTCCAGATTTAAAGTACCTAGGTGAAGATACGCTTTTAGTTATTGGTGATAAAAACATAATAAGAGAAGGGGTTACGATACACAGAGGCACCATTCAAGATAAGGCTGTGACTTCTATAGGAAATAACAATTTATTTATGGCTTACTCTCATATTGGCCATGACTGCGAAGTTGGTAACAATATAATCATGACAAATAATGCAGCTATATCTGGTCATGTAAATGTAGGAGATTGGGCGATACTCTCGGGATTTGCTGCGGTGCATCAGTATGTTAGTTTGGGTGCACATTGTTTTATTGGACCAACCGCATTCGTTTATCATGATGTACCTGCATATGTGACTGTATCTGGTAATCCAGCTGAGCCAAGAACTATTAATAGAGAGGGATTAAAGCGTCGAGGATTTTCCCCTGATGATATCGCAATAATTAACAAAGCATATAAAATTCTCTATAGAAGAGGATTGCAACTCGAAGAGGCAAAACAAGAGATAAAAGCACTCGGAAGCCATTATGTACTCGATGTCCTTCTCAAATCCATTGAATCTTCAACACGCGGAATTATCCGCTGATTAATGAGTGAAAAAATTCCAGTCATTGCGATCGTAGCCGGTGAAAAGTCTGGGGACATACTCGGTGCAGATCTAATTAGAAATCTGAGGTCCTTTTATCCTAATGCTGTCTTTGAGGGTATTGGTGGTGACGAGATGATTTCTGAGGGGTTTCACTCTATGGTTTCGATGGAACGCCTTTCTGTTATGGGATTTATAGAACCTCTTAAGCGTATTTCTGAGCTTATAAATCATCAAAAGTTAATAATAAATCGTTATCTCAAGGATAAGCCACTTTTTTTTGTTGGCATTGATTCTCCAGATTTTAATTCCAAAATCGAATTGAAATTAAAGCTTGGGGGCGTAAAAACGGTTCACTATGTTAGCCCTTCAGTTTGGGCATGGAGAAGCTGGAGAATAAAACGAATAAAGAAAAGCATTGATCTAATGCTAACGTTATTTCCATTCGAAAATAATATATATGAGGAAAATTTGATTCCGGTCAAAAACGTTGGACATCCACTAGCAAAAAAGCTTTATAGGAAAAGATTGGCGGCTAATAATGAATTAAATCTTAAGGACAAAAATAAGATAACAATATGTCTAATGCCAGGCAGCAGGTCTGAGGAAGTAAAGAATCTTGCACATATGTTTCTCAAGTCCGTTGAACAGCTAATAAAAATAACAAACAAAGAGATTAATATCCTAATTCCTGCAGCGAACAGTGAACGTCTAGAACAGCTAACCAATATTTGCAACAAATATGATAGTTTGAGCTGTAGTCTCTTTGATGGCGATTCTCATAACTTAATGCGACAGTCAGATATTGTCTTACTAGCCTCCGGAACTACTGCATTGGAGGCAATGCTACTAAACAAGCCAATGGTCGTGGCATACAAATTACATTGGCTTACATATTTGGTTGCAAAGCCTTTTATTAAAACAAAATATGTATCAATTCCTAATTTATTGGCGAAACAAATGTTGGTACCTGAACTATTGCAGGATCAGGCCACTACAGATTCCATTGCAGAAGCACTAAAGAAGATAATTTATGAAACAGATATCCAGCAACTTCAAATATCATTCGATACTCTAAGTAATCTACTTATTAAAGATTCCGGGAAGTTAAGTGCTCTGAGAATAAAAGAATTATTAGATTAAAAATTTATAGAGTAAAAGAATTATTAGATTAAAAATTTATAGAGTAAAAGAATGTTGACAGCTGGTGTGGATGAAGTTGGAAGAGGTTGTCTGGCAGGAGAAGTAGTGTCAGCTGCAGTAATCTTGCCCGTCAATCATGGTATCTTAGGTTTAAATGATTCGAAAAAACTTAGAGAGCATCAAAGAGAGGCTATCTGTTCAGAGATAGTTGAAAAATGCATTTGTTTTTCTATTGGTAAGGCTTCTGTGTGTGAGATTGATCGGTTGAACATCCTTCAAGCTACAATGTTGTCTATGCAAAGAGCTGTCTCTGGATTAAAAGTTGAGCCGGAATTTGTGTTAGTTGATGGAAATAAACTCCCTGAATGGAAATACAAAAGTAAAGCTATTGTAAAAGGCGATAGTTTAATCCAAGAAATTTCAGCGGCTTCAATTCTTGCAAAAGTCACTCGAGATAAAGATATGCATTCTCTTGATACATTGTTTCCAGGATATGGATTTTCAAAAAATAAAGGTTATGGGACTGCTCAACATCTCGAGGCATTGGATCGAAACGGAGTTACTGTAAGTCATAGAAAAACGTTTTCACCTATTCGTGAGTTAGTCTATGACAGACAAGAAAAACTTTTTTAACTTCTATTCAACACAACTCGGAATTTAAAGATAGAATAAGGATTTAGATTTAATAATTATAATAATCCTATCAACAACAAGTTTATGCAATGTAGAATATGTTGATGTGGTTTGAGGAGTATCAATTGATGTATGCAGAAATTTGTGGTTGGGGGAGCTATGTTCCGCCAATGGTTATGTCAAATGCTGACATAAGTAAAATTGTCGATACTAGTGATGAGTGGATATATTCAAGATCGGGTATAAAAAGGCGACATTATTCCCATGTGTCAACTGGAGAGATGGCTTGGTTGGCGTGCGAAAGAGCCTTGGCATCTAGCGGTCATAATGCAACGGACGTAGATTTAATTATTCTCGGATCGACCTCGCCTGAGGAATATTGTCCAAACACAGCTAGTTTAATAAAAAATCAACTCGGGGCGACAAAAGCCGCTGCTTTCGATCTTAATTCGGCGTGTACGAGTTGGTTTTATGGACTTAATGTTGCATCAGACATGATCAAAGCGGGATCTATCCGGTCCGCTTTGGTTGTTGGTTCAGAGAGAATATCTCTCGCTATGGACTGGCAAAAAAGGGAATCTTGTGTTCTGTTTGGGGATGGGGCAGGGGCGGTATTATTAAGAGCTACAGATGAACCAGTTGGATTAACAAGAGCATTTATGAGTTGTGTCCCAAATACTCGAGAGTGCTTGCATCTTCCAAGTTGGGGATTATCTCCGCTTCACTTTACTGATGATATCTATGTCTCATTAAATTTTGAGGGCCAAGAAGTTTTTAAAAATGCTGTTAAAGGGATGGCCGATGCTATCGAAACGGTACTTCGTTCTGAAAAATTAAATACAGCTGATATTGATTTATTCATTCCGCACCAAGCAAATATGCGCATAATACAAGCGCTGTCCAAGAGAATAGATTTTCCTATGGAAAAAGTTATCGTAAGGATCGATGAATATGCAAATACCTCTGCGGCCTCAATACCACTCGCTATGTGTGACGCATTAGATGCATCTCAAATCAAGCCTGGTATGACGTTATTAGTTGCAACATTTGGAGCTGGACTGACTTGTGGGGCTGGAGTAATTAAATGGGGACAGAGAGTAAGTTCTATAAATAAATCAAACAAAAAAATACCTGATTATGATGGGTCTATTTTTGACTTGATGGAGGATAGTTTTAAACATTATGGGGTCGATGCCTCACATCTGTTGACTTCGTAACAATATGGAAAAGTGTTTTGTTCACCTCCGTGTTCATTCAGAATATTCTCTTGTAGACAGCCTAGTCCGTCTCAGCGCACTCGTATCCAATGTTGCAAAAATGTCGATGCCGGCAGTAGGACTTACCGATCTCAATAATTTATTTGGGCTTATAAAATTTTATAAATCGGCAAGAAAAAATGGCATTAAGCCAATTGCTGGTGCAGACGTCTTAGTCAAATATCCTGAGCAGG
>CACLAG010000034.1:0-16268 GCA_902604945.1 uncultured SAR92 cluster bacterium
AGAGTCAGCATTAACTGATGACACAACAAGAATAAGGGCAACAAAACCAATACTTATCTTGTTAATTAATATTCTTAAAAACTTAATTGTCATTTATTTTACTATATAAGAATTAATGATCGCTTTTTTGTGTAATAAGCATATACACTGATTTACATTAAATAATAATTTTTTAGGAAATCTAATGATAGCAATAACAGCAAAAATGATGGTGAAACCGGGATGTGAAGAAAAATTTGAGCAGGCAATGTTGGCTTTAGTTTCTGCTGTAAATTTAAATGAGTCAGGGAATTTCTTGTATGAGCTATGCAAAGACGACGATGGTCAATATTTAGTGATGGAGTTATATAAGGATGATGAAGCTGTTCAAGCTCATAGGACAGCAGCTCATATAAAGAACTCAGGACCAAGCTTTAAAGGTTTGATGTCAGGCCCGCCAGTCATTAAAAAGATGAGGGTTATCCCGCATTCATAGCCATTAGGATCAATTGATTAGCCTGTTTGATTTGAAAACCTGAGGATAACTGCTTAAAATGCCGGACCGCAAAATTGTACGACCGTAGCTCAGCTGGTTAGAGCACCACCTTGACATGGTGGGGGTCGGTGGTTCGAGTCCACTCGGTCGTACCAAAAATATCTTTCGTAGTAAACGCTATTAACTTTTAATATTTCTAATCGTAGAGAGTCGCGATGGGTAGTCGCTTGTGCTGAGTCCGCTGATATATCTCGGTCAACCTTTCTTCGATATCCTTTGCCACCGGAATCCCTTCCAAGAAGTCGTCTATATTGTTATATGATAAACCCAGGACATCCTCATCCTTTTTTTGAGGACTCAAACACTCTAGATCAGCAGTAGGAATCTTATTATAAATTTCTTCAGGTGCGCCCATTTCTTTGGCAAGTGAACGAACTTGGCGTTTGCTTAAACCAAAAAGAGGAACTAAATCACATGCTCCATCTCCAAACTTTGTGTAAAAGCCTGTGATGTTTTCTGCAGAGTGATCAGTGCCCAAAACCAGACCATTCAATAACCCTGCAACTTCATATTGCGACGACATTCTGAGTCGAGCTTTTACGTTACCTTTTGCGAAATCTACTCTGTCTCCTTCAGGCAACAGGTTATTATTTGAAAGTGTTTCGCACACACTGGAGTTGATCGAGTCAACACCATTTTTTATATTCACCGTAAGCATCACAGTTGGTTTTATGTATTTTAGCGAAAGCTGGGCCGCATCCTCATCCTTTTGCTCACCATACGGAAGTCGTATTGCTACGAATTTGTAATCTGAGGATTTATATTTTTCATTCAACCCATCCACCGCAAGTTGTGCCAGCCTGCCACATGTAAAAGAGTCGACACCGCCACTGATGCCTAGGACAAGGGTTTTTGATTCCGCCTCTTCTAACCGTTTTTGTATAAATGTTACTCTTGAATCAATTTCGTTTTGAGGATCTATTTGGGGTTTTACCTTCATTTCCTCAATAATCTCACGCGCGCTCATTTTTCTATATTACCTCTATTACGATTGGAAAATTTTAATTAAAAATACCAAACGTAATACGATTCAGTAGCGAAGATGTCTCAGTTTTTCCGTTCTTTTTTTCTCTTGCTCCTTCAATTGTTGGCCTATCAAAGGTCTCTCGACTATCAAACCTTGGCGGTGATTCTCTTTTAATTAATCCGAAGGACAATCTATCTAGGATGCCCTTGGAGTCGCCTAAAGATTGATTATAGTTAAAAGTACCATCTTCATTAATTGAGGGATGTTCAGGATAATTTTCTCGGAGAACTTGTAAGGGATTTTCGGTTAGATCATCTAATCCAAGCAGCTTATACGCTTGAATCATAACTGCTAACCCGTCTGGCACGGCTGGGGTTTGTTGGAAATTTTCAACCACATATCGACCTCGATTAGCCGCTGCCATATGCGCTCCGCGAGTAAAATAATAGTTAGCTACATGTATTTCTGCCCTTGCAAGCCTATTTCTGATGTTTATTAAACGTTGTCTTGCGTCCAAAGCATATGGGCTATCTGGGTATCCTTCAATCAGCTCTGTGAGTGTGTTAAATGCTAATCTGGCATCACCAATATCTCTCATACTTGAGTCAGTTGGCATATAGTTATCGAGGAAACCTTCACTTTGAGATATTTGTGACAAACCTTTAACATAAAAAGCATAATCAACGTTTTTATGTTGTGGATGGAGTCGAACAAACCTATCCGCGGCTGCAATGCTTGATTCAAAATCACCGCTTTTGTAATGAGCAAAAATAAGTTCAAGCTGTCCCTGTTCTGCATATTTTCCGAAAGGGAATTGAGATTCGAGTAATTGGAGGTTACTTATTGCCACTGACCAATTATTTGAATTTAGGCTTTCTTGGATTTTTTCGTAAAAATCCTTTTCAGTCATAATTCCTTTGTTCTCATCCTCTTCCTGACTGAACCAGGCACATCCTGATAGATTCAGCAATAGAATTACAATCACCAGGCTTTTAAAAGTCATCATATTTCGCTTTTTTTCAAATAAGGTAAGCTAGTTTATGAGTAATTCTTGCAAGACTCCAATAGTTTTTAATTCGTTTCCTCATTACACTAATGCTAAACGATAAGAAGGGTTATTCCAAAGACTAATCACTATGGATTCTGATATTGAAAATGACGAAATGGAGATCGAAGCTAAAAAAGCCATTGTTCAATGCTTTGAGGAAGGAAATCGGTTAGATCAGGTTGTTGCTAGGTTATTTGCAGATTACTCAAGATCTTGTTTGTCACAGTGGATACGTGATGGATTTGTATCGGTAGATGGTGAGCGACGTTTACCTAAGTATAGATTAAAAGGTGGTGAGGAGATTGTATTGGTTCCTCAGTTTGATGAAAAAGTTAAATTTTTACCTGAAAGCATCCCCCTAAATATTCTGTTCGAAGACGAAAGTCTTATTGTTATCGATAAGCCTGCTAATTTTGTTGTTCATCCTGCTGCAGGAAATTGGTCTGGGACACTTTTAAATGCGCTTTTGTATCACTCTCCTCAGTTAGCCTCGGTCCCAAGGGCAGGTATTGTCCATCGACTCGATAAGGACACAACAGGGTTAATGGTAGTCGCTAAAACGCTTCAAGCACAAAATCAGCTTGTGTCTCAGCTTCAGAGGCGAGAGGTTAAAAGAGAATATGAGGCTGTTGTTACTGGCGAACTTGTAAGTGGTGGCACTGTGGATAAACCGATTGGTCGACATCCTAAAAACAGAAAAATGATGACTGTGAGAGAGGGAGGTAAAGAATCAAAAACCCATTATAAAATTATCACGAGATATTCGGGATTTTCTCATCTTTGTATAAGTCTTGATTCTGGTAGAACACACCAAATAAGAGTTCATATGTCTCACATAAATTATGCTATTTTGGGAGATCAAACATACTCTCCGCGGTCTAAATTTCCCAAAGACATTTCTTACAACCTCAAACAAGTAATTAATGATTTCAAAAGACAAGCTTTGCATGCCAGGAAGTTGGAATTAATACATCCATTATCGGGCGATAAAATGAGCTGGACCTCCGAATTGCCAGAAGATATGAGGGATTTATTAGAGTGTTTGTCAGTTGAGGGTTAAAAAACATAACTTTTTTGTCCCTCACTGGCCTTGCCCGTCCTCTGTAAAATGCGTCATCACTTATAGATTTGGCGGAGCAAGTAAAGAACCGTATAAAAGTAATAATCTAGCAACACACGTTGGTGATAAATCTGAAGCGGTGATTGCTAATAGAGAATCTTTAAAAGAAAAATTGGCGCTTCCAGGAGATCCAATTTGGCTTAATCAAATCCATGGAGTTGAAATAATTGAAGTTGAGGATGGCTATCAGATTTCTGACGGAGATGGTTTTTATTGCAGAAAAAAAGGATTTCCATGTGGGATTTTAACAGCAGATTGTCTGCCAATTCTTGTTTGCAACACTTTAGGCACTGAGATTGCTGCTATCCATGCGGGATGGAGAGGGTTGAGTAAACGTATTATTAAAAATTTATTGAAAATGTTTCACGCACCAACTGATCAATTGTTGGTATACCTTGGCCCTGCGATTGGTCTAGATAATTTTGAAGTTGGTTCAGAGGTTAGAGAGTATTTTTTAGCAAACTCTGAGAATTGTGAGCATCGAACACAAATTGAAAATGCCTTTTATCCGAGCAAGGGACAAAAGCTTAAGGCGGATCTTTATGAGCTTGCGAGAGCTGACTTTAGAAGTGGTGGAGTGAAAAGAATGTTTGGAGGAGAGTTTTGTAGTTTTAAAGAGAAAGACCAATTTTATTCTTATCGTCGAGACAAAATAACGGGGCGAAATGCAACTCTTATCTGGTTAGAGTGAATTAAAATTGCATTACTTATGATTAAGAAATTTTAAATGTTTCTTACACTTGCTTCGGTAGTTGTCTTGAATTAGAATTGCGCGCCTAGTTAGGGGGTTAAAAACCCATATGAATAATGCATCTGGAGACAAAAATGTTTGCTGTAATTAAGAGCGGTGGAAAACAACATAGAGTTCAAAAGGGTGAAACTCTAAGGTTGGAAAAGCTTGAGATTGCCACAGGTGGTAAGGTCGATTTTGGCGAAGCGCTGATGGTTGGGGAGGGCAAGGACGTTAAGATTGGAGCTCCGAGTGTTAAAGGAAGCAAGGTCACTGGTGAGGTTGTTTCGCACGGTAGGGATGATAAAGTTACAATTGTGAAGTTTCGCAGACGCAAGCACTCTCGTTCTACTCAGGGTCATAGGCAATGGTATACCGAAGTAAAAATCACTGGAATTAAGGCGTCTGCGCCAAAGAGGAAAGATTAATGGCTCATAAAAAAGCAGGTGGAAGTACTAGAAACGGAAGGGACTCGGAAAGTAAGCGCCTTGGGGTCAAGGTATATGGTGGGCAAACTATTAATGCTGGCGGTATTATAGTTCGTCAGCGCGGTACAAAGTTTCATGCTGGCGAGAATGTTGGGCTTGGTAAGGATCATACGCTATTTGCAACATCGAGCGGCGTAGTAAGTTTCGTCCAAAAAGGGCCAAAGAATAGAAAATATGCTCAGGTGAATCCCGTATAGTTCACATATGCTAATGTTAAGAAAGCCCCATACGGGGCTTTTTTTATACTTAAGACTAATGTTTACTCAATATTTCTTCTATACGTTAGTTTGCGCAACAAGAGGTAACGCATCGTGAAATTTGTTGATGAGGCTACAATCAAAGTTTTTGCCGGTAATGGAGGTAGCGGATGTCTCAGTTTTAGGCGAGAAAAATTTATACCTAAAGGAGGCCCTGACGGTGGAGATGGAGGAGACGGGGGTAGTGTATTTCTTGAAGCAAAAACAGAATTAAATACGTTAATCGATTTTAGGTATACAAGGTCATTTAAAGCGGAGAACGGGTCACAAGGGAGTGGCTCTGATTGCACAGGCAGTAAGGGTGATGATCTCTATATCTCGGTTCCTGTTGGAACAATTGTTACAGTAACTGAGACGGGCGAAATCATCGGTGATTTGACATTTCCAGAGCAAAAATTACTTGTTGCTAAAGGTGGGTTTCATGGACTTGGAAATACGAGATTTAAGTCCAGTAGAAATAGAACTCCACGGCAAACAACGCCTGGAAAAGAGGGAGAATCTCGCGAGATAAAACTCGAACTATCTTTATTGGCAGATGTTGGTCTTTTAGGCTTACCAAATTCTGGTAAATCAACATTGGTCCAGACAGTTTCAGCTGCTAGACCAAAAGTTGCTGATTATCCGTTTACTACTATGGTGCCGAACTTGGGCGTTGTTAGATTGGATAGTGAGCGGTCGTTTGTGATTGCTGATATTCCTGGTGTCATAAAAGGCGCATCAGATGGAGCGGGTCTGGGCATGAGGTTTTTAAAACATCTTACACGAACCAAGCTTATACTGCATTTGGTTGATATTAGTCCATTAGATGGAAGTTCTCCTAAACATGCTGTAGAAGAAATCGAACGCGAGCTTGAAAAATTTAGCCCTACGCTCGCAACAGAGCATCGGTGGCTGGTAGTCAACAAAGCAGACTTATTAAGTAATGATGAGCATGAGAGAGTTCTAAAAGAATTAATTGCTGATTTGCAATGGAAAGGTAGATTTTTCCTTATATCTGGCGCGACTGGGTTAGGAATGGAATTGCTTTGTAACTCAATATATTCTCATATAGACAACTTACGAGAGAAGGAGGAGTCCAATCCAGATTATAAAAGACTAGTTATCGAAAATCGGAAGGCTATTTTTCGTGAAGCCAGAGATCAAATAAATCGAATCGCTGAGCTTAGAAGAGAAGCGAAAAAAAATAGTGAGAGTGATGAGGGCTCAGATATTGAAGTTATATTTACTAAGTAGGTGCTTATGAATAGAAATGCAGTTGAGGGTGCGTCTCGAATAGTCATCAAAATAGGCAGCTCAATTTTAACAAATGGGGGCAAGGGTCTCGATCACAACTTTATTGATGACATAGCGCGTCAAGTGGTCGATCTTCAATTGCTTGGAAAACAGATAGTTATTGTCTCCTCTGGGGCAATAGCTCAAGGCATGTCTCAGTTAGGATGGGATGTGCAATCACGAAAAATTGACCAATTACAAACAGCCGCATCAGTAGGTCAAGCAGGATTGATGCATTATTATGAAACTTGCTTCAGACAACACGAGAAAAAAACTGGTCAAATATTAATTGATCATGACGATTTTGCAAATCGCGAGCGGTATTTGAATGCGAGAAATGTAATAAAAAATTTATTAGATTTAGAGGTGATTCCTATCATTAATGAAAATGATAGTGTTTCATCAGAGGAAATAAGGTTTGGGGATAATGATACTTTGGCTGCACTTGTCTCTAACTTAATCGATGCTGATTTATTGATTTTGCTTACTGATAAAGATGGTCTCTACAGTGGTGATCCGAATCTCAAAAAAGATGTTTTCTTAATTAATAATGTTTCAGTAAACGATCAATCACTTAATAAATATGCCGGTGGCGCGAGTTCACTTGGACGTGGTGGGATGGTAACAAAAATAAAAGCTGCGAGGATCGCCTCGAAATCAGGATGCGGAACCATTATTGCGGGCGGTATGATTAAGAATATCTTAACTAAATTGGCATCTGGCGAAGACTTGGGAACGTTTTTGTATTCAGATGAAAAGCCATTAAATGCAAGGAAGCAATGGTTAATGGGTCAGTTGAAACATTCAGGTGATCTAATAATTGATGCTGGAGCATCGAAAGCTTTGCAGAGAGATTTTGTTAGCTTGCTGCCAGTTGGCGTCAAAAAAGTTTTAGGAAATTTTAATAGAGGCGAGTTGGTGAGGTGTATCAGCGATGACGGAGTTGAGGTGGCTCGTGGATTAATTAATTACAACTCATCAGATGCCCGGAGTATAATTGGATTTCCAAGTTCAGCGATTGTCAGCATATTGGGTTACGAAGAGAATCCAAACTTAATTGATAAAGACAACCTCGTTGTTGTCAATGTGTAACTTTGAAAGTAGAAGTAGCCCTTGTATTTTAGAGGGCTTTAATCTTCGAGTTTAATCGGCTTTTGTGTCTTGCCGCTTTATTTTTGTGAATTAGACCTTTGTCAGCCATCCTGTCAATAATTGGCATAGAAACCGAGTAAGCTTGCTCAGCTACCTTTTTGTCTTTATTCAGTATAGCCGCATTCACCCTCTTTAGATAAGTCCGCATCATAGATTTCAGACTCGCATTATGCTGTCTTCTTTTCTCGCCTTGAAGCGCTCTCTTTTTTGCTTGGGGTGTATTCGCCAAAATCTGCTCCTTTTCTTGAGGCGGCAGAATACTAGTTTTACAAGGTATATTCAAGTGAACCTATGATATTTAATTTCGGTTTTTTTGCTCGATAGAAAATTTTAAAACATGTGTATTTTTATTTTTATGAAAAATAGAGCACGGATTATATTTAGCCAAAATTTAAAGGGTTCGTTACACTACTGAAAAGATCTTTCAAATTTATTTTTAATAATGGAAAAACAAAAAACAAAACCTTCAAATAAACGCGATACAGGCCTGTTGCAATCGAGCTTTGTTGTTAGTTTTTTTACAGGATTGAGTCGAGTCGCAGGTTTGGTGCGAGACGTTGTATTTGCGAGGTTGATTGGGGCAGATGCGCTTGCAGATGTTTTTTTTGTCGCTTTTAAAATTCCGAATTTTTTCCGAAGAATCTTCGCTGAGGGTGCTTTCTCTCAAGCTTTTGTTCCAGTTTTGGGAGAATACAGGGAAGGTAAATCAAAAAGTGCTGTTAAGAACTTTATTAGTAAAGTTTCGGGAACCTTTGGTTTAACAATTGCACTTTTTGGCCTTTTCTTTATTTTAGCAGTCCCGTTTTTCTCAGCACTTTTCGCGCCTACCTGGTATTTAAATGATCCTGAGAAATTTGATGCACTTAAAGGGATGCTACAAATAACCTTTCCTTACCTTATTTTCATTTCTATGACAGGTCTTGCTGGGGCCGTTCTGCAAAGTTACGACAGATTTGCTGTTCCTGCTGCAACTCCGATTATTTTGAACATTACTTTAATTTTAGCGGCGATTTTTTTGGCACCTATGCTTGAATATCCAGTTTTTGCACTGGCTTGGGGGGTACTTATTGCTGGTATTGTCCAGTTTTGCTTTCAGCTCCCATTTATTAATAGGATCGGGTTGTTAACTCCTCCCTCTATTGATTGGAAAGATCCTGGCGTTACAAAAATACTAACACTTATGGCACCCGCTATTTTTGGTGTTTCGGTAAGTCAGATTAACCTACTATTGGATACCATTTTAGCGACATTTTTGCCAACTGGGAGTGTGTCATGGCTTTATTACTCTGATCGAATAACAGAATTACCGCTTGGTATTTTTGCGATAGCAATTGCTGTGGTAATTCTTCCAAATCTATCAAGAATGCATGCTGCGAAGTCTATTGAAAATTTCTCAGAGACTTTAGATTGGGGGATTAAAATGATTTTTTATATAGCATTACCCTCTACAATCGCCATACTTATTCTGTCTGAACCAATATTAGTTGCTCTGTTTTTTTATGGCGATGTTATGACAGCGATGGATATGAAAATGGCAAGTTACAGTCTAAGTGCCTATGCGCTAGGTTTAACTGGATTTATGTTAATAAAAGTTTTGGCACCTGGATTTTTTGCAAGACAAGACATGATTACCCCTGTGCGAGTCGGAATTATTGCAATGATAGCTAACATGGTCTTCAATCTGGCGCTTGTAATACCTTTGTTTTTCTTCTTTAACTTAGGTCATGTAGGTCTTGCACTTGCAACGTCGATTTCATCCTTTTTAAATGCTGGCTTGTTGCTATACTATTCTCTGAAAAAAGGATTCTATATTCCTCTGCCAGGATGGGCTAGGTTCTTCCTCAGGATAAGTGTGTCACTATTAATAATGGTTTTTGTGTTAGGTTGGATTTCCGAATCTCTGGGACTAAACAATAGAGAATTTTGGTTAAACTCAGATTTTTGGAATCGAGGATCACGGCTCATTGTTGTTTGTGTTATAGGAATGTGCGTATATATTTTGTCATTGTTTTTCTTCGGAGTGCGAAAAGCAGATTTCACAGCTCCGTCTAAGGGAGTGTCCTCTGATTAATTAAGAGAGGAATCGCGTTATTAGATCCGTTCAGTGTTGCTTAAATAAATCGGTTTAGAACCATGGAAATAACTCACAAAGGAAACACTTTAAAAATCATTAGAGGGATCTATAACTTTAATTCCGTTAATGAGGACACTGCTCTCACGATAGGCTCATTTGATGGAGTTCACCTTGGTCATCAAATGGTTTTAAACGATCTGAAAGCTGCCGCATTAAAACGAGATCTAAAATCAGCTGTCATGATTTTTGAACCTCAACCTCAAGAATACTTTTCCGGTGAAAAGGCACCTGCGAGATTGATGAGACTTCGTGATAAATTAAAAACCTTCTGTGATTCTGGGATCGATATAGTTGTTTGCCTAAGATTTGATGATTCTTTAAGGAATCTCACAGCAGATGCATTTATCAGCATAATTATTAATGGATTGTATGCGAAACATCTGATAATCGGCGATGACTTCAGGTTTGGGTGCGATAGGTCTGGAGATTTTAAA
The DNA here is from genome assembly GCA_902604945.1 of uncultured SAR92 cluster bacterium. Lineage (GTDB taxonomy): Bacteria > Pseudomonadota > Gammaproteobacteria > Pseudomonadales > Porticoccaceae > AAA300-D14. Next base: position 10,138 of record CACLAG010000034.1, read on the forward strand.
ATGTTGCAGAACTCTGGCAAATTAAATAATTTTACTGTCCAGCAAATGCGGACATTTGATATAGACGATAAACGTGTTAGTAGCACGAGTATTCGTAAAGCACTAATTGAATCAAAGTTTGATTTGGCTGCCAAATTATTGGGAAAGCCTTTCGAAGTGGTGGGAAAGGTCACTTATGGAGCTCAAGTAGGACGAAAATTAGGTTTTCCAACTGCTAACATAAATTTAAAGAGATATAGAGTCCCTATTACTGGAGTTTTTGCGGTAACGTTAAGGATTGATAAAAAAGTATATAATGGCGCTGCCAATGTGGGCATCAGGCCAACCGTTGGTGATCTTTTGAGACCAATATTGGAGGTCCACCTACTGAATTTTTCAGGAAATATTTATGGAAAACTAGTGTCGGTGGAATTCAAGCATAAAGTAAGAGACGAGAAAAAGTTCATTAATATTGAGAGTTTAGTAGACAATATCAAAAATGATATCAACTGGGTAAGAAAGTGGTTTATCGAACAGAATGATGTATAGATTTAGATTAATACAAAGAAAACCCTTACTAGCTGCTTTCTTGATTGCTTCATTAATTTTTTTACTGGATCAGTTCACTAAAATGCAGGTTGTTCAAAATTTGTATTTAGGACAAAGAAATGAGTTAACGGTTTTCTTTAATTTGGTGCATGTGAGGAATTATGGAGCTGCGTTCAGCTTTTTAAGTGAAGCAGGCGGATGGCAAAGATGGTTTTTAACGATTATTTCTGCGTTCGCAAGTATGGTAATTGTGTATTGGATAAAAAAATCAGATGAAAAGAAATATCTAGAAACATTATCCTTGATTATTATTTTGGGAGGTGCGCTGGGGAACTTTTACGATAGACTAATTCTTGGTTATGTTATAGATTTTCTCGATTTTCATTGGTCAGGGGTTCATTTCCCAGCTTTTAACATTGCAGATACTGCAATCACGATTGGAGCTATTTTATTTATAGCTGATAATCTAATATTTAATCGATATGCAAAGGAAGAGTCGAGTGAGAGTTGAAATTATTCATGGCATACGGGTAACAATGCACTTTTCTTTGATGCTTGAGGACCAGACTATTATTGATTCAACTTTTGATAAAGAACCAGCTAATTTTTGTGTTGGCGATGGAAATTTGTTACCAGGTTTCGAAAAAGTTCTTATTGGTTTAGCGATTGGTGAAGAAGAAGTTTTTGAAATAGAACCGCAAGAAGCATTCGGTCAATACAATGATCAAAATATACAGAGGCTGGAAAGAGCAAGTTTTGACGATGACAATTTGGAAGTAGGATCCGTCTACTCCTTTGAGAATGGAGGCGGTGAGCTGCCAGGTGTTATTATAAAAATTGATGACAAATTTGCCTCAGTGGATTTTAATCATCCTTTAGCAGGGAAGCTTATTTTGTTCAAAGTAAAGATCTTAAACATAGAAAATGGAGACGCTGCTGATGCAAATTAAGTTAGCCAATCCCAGAGGATTCTGTGCTGGCGTAGACCGTGCCATTGAGATCGTAGAGCGTGCTCTAGAGCTATACGGAGCGCCGCTTTATGTAAAGCATGAGGTTGTTCACAATAAATTCGTTGTTGAAGACATGATAGCAAGAGGTGTTATTTTCGTTGAGAATATTGACGAGGTTCCAGATGGTGTTCCCTGCATTTTTAGCGCTCATGGGGTATCTCTTGAGGTAAGGAGTCAAGCGAAAGAGAAAAATCTAAAAGTATTCGATGCGACGTGTCCTCTGGTAACGAAGGTTCACTTTGAGGTAAAAAAGTATAGCAATGAGGGATGTGAGTGTATCTTGATAGGCCATGAGGGCCATCCAGAGGTGGAGGGAACACTTGGTCAGTTCGATGCTTCGAATGGTGGAAACATGCACTTGGTGGAGAATGTGCAAGATGTTATCGATCTTGAGGTCTCCCAAACTGAGAGAATTGCCTATGTTACTCAAACAACCCTATCTATGGACGATACTGCATCAGTGATTGATGCTTTGCGAGAAAAATATCCCAAAATTAAAGGACCACAAAAAAACGATATCTGCTATGCGACACAAAATAGGCAGGATGCGGTTAAACAGCTCGCGATCGAGGCTGATATTGTTCTTGTGGTTGGTTCTTCAAATAGTTCTAATTCAAATCGATTAAAGGAATTAGCAGAAAATTGTGGATGTAAGTCCTATTTGATTGACGGGCCAGATAACATTAAATCTGACTGGTTTTTTGAAAATTGTGTAGTTGGCCTGACTGCAGGCGCCTCGGCTCCAGAGTCCATTGTTGATCAAGTAATTGAGTGCTTAGTCTTGCTGGGGGCTTCTCCCCCGGAAAGCAAAGAGAGTAATAATGAAAATGTTTATTTCTCTATTCCAAAGGAACTTAGAGCCTAATAATTAGTAAATTTTGAAATTATGTCTTTAAGTTGATCTGTCGATGGATCAATGTTCGAAATATTTCCTTTGTTTAATGCGATGCTGAGTTCTTTACCAAGTTCTACTCCCCATTGATCAAAAGAATTTATGCCCCAGATTGTTCCTTGAACAAATACTTTATGCTCGTATATTGCTATTAGCGCACCTAGGGTTTTTGGTGACAGTGAGTTAATTAGCAGTGTTGAAGAAGGTTTGTTACCTGGGTAGCTCTTGTGATTTTCGCCTTCTTTCGCTTTTTTGCCGACCATCAGTGACATCGACTGCGCTAACATATTATTAAGTAGGATTTTTTGACTTTTGTCATCGCTTTGCTTTTGAGTAATTGGGGCGATAAAGTCAATTGGGATAAATTTTGTCCCTTGATGTAAAAGTTGAAAGAAAGCATGTTGGCCATTGGTTCCAGTTTGACCCCATATAATGGGTGCAGTTTGATATTTCAGTTGCTCTCCATTTTGGTCAACAGATTTGCCATTGCTCTCCATATCCAATTGTTGAAGGTAGGAAGGAAATAAAGTCAATCTTTCGCAGTAAGGGATTATCGCATGTGATTGCGCACCCAAGAAATTGTTATACCAAATTCCTAAAACTGCCATTATCACGGGTATATTTTGATCAAATGGCGATTCTCTAAAATGATTGTCAATTTCTCTAGCCCCTGAGAGCATAGTTTTAAAGTTATCAAATCCAATTGATATTGCTAAAGACAAGCCTATGCTTGACCAAATGGAGTACCTGCCACCAACCCAATCATCAAACTCAACAACTCGTGTCTCATCTATACCGAACAACTTCGCATTTTTGGAATTTGCAGTAACTCCGATGACATGATTACTACTTCTAATATTTTGTGTTTCTAGATCTTTTTCCAACCAAGCTAAGGCTTTATCTGCATTTAACAAGGTTTCCATTGTTGTAAAAGTTTTACTTGAGATAATAATAAGAGTTGTCTCTGGATTTAAATTAGACAGTACATCATTTATGTCGGTGCCATCGACATTAGAAACAAAATGTATATTGAGTCTAGCTGACGCGAATTCCTTGAGCGCAGTGCAAGCCATTCTTGGCCCCAAATCGGAGCCTCCAATGCCAATGTTTATAACATCAGTAATAGATTTCCCTGTTTCTCCAACCCACTCCTTTGCCCTGATTTTATCACTGATGGTTTTTATTTTAGATGCTTGATCATTAATTGAATTAAATTTCAATGTAATGTTTGCCGAGTGTTCACCATCTTGGTCTGCCCTAAGCGCGGTATGAAGTGCCGATCTATTTTCAGAGCGATTTATAGCTTTGCCATCAAACATCTCGTCAATCCTGATAGATAAATTCGCTTCCTCAGCGAGTGCTATTAAATTTTTCAAGATATTTGTAGTTATAAGATTTTTTGAATAATCGAAGAAAACCTCGGCTACTTTTATCGACATCGATTTGGCGCGGTTTTTTTCTTTCTTAAACAAATCAGAAATGATTATGTCACCAACAGAGCGAGATTGATCCACAAGGTTTGACCAAATGTTGGTTTGAGTAATATTTTGCTCTTTATTCTGCATGCACTAGCTGATCATAGGAAAGAATTCTTGTCGCTAATGGTAACACTTGTAAGAAATTGTTGAATGTAAAATTTATGTAATTTAATTACAAATATGGTATTATAAACATAGTTTATGAAAGAAATTAAGTAATTTTGTTACATAATAATCGGTGTGCAGCTCAAAATGAATTTAAAAGTAAAAAAGATTACAGAAAGGATTTTAAAGAGAAGCTCTTATAGCAGAGAAATTTACCTGTCACGAATAAGACGTGATGGAGAGAATAAGGCTCGGCGTGGTAATTTAAGTTGTGGTAATTTGGCCCATGGATTTGCTGCTTGTAATGATTCTGATAAAGAAAAATTAAAGTTACTAGATGCTGGCAATATCGCAATCGTTACGGCATATAACGATATGTTGTCTGCCCACCAGCCCTATGAGACGTATCCCTCAATTATAAAAATGGCCGCGAGAGATATGGGATTTACAGCCCAAGTCGCCGGTGGTGTTCCGGCAATGTGTGATGGTGTTACTCAGGGTCAGCTTGGGATGGAGCTCAGTCTGTTCAGCAGAGACACAATCGCTCAGAGTGCTGCTATCGCTTTATCTCATCAAATGTTTGATGGCGTTTTGGCGCTTGGAATTTGCGATAAAATAGTTCCAGGACTCCTCATGGGTGCATTGAGTTTTGGATATCTGCCTACTGTTTTTGTTCCTGCTGGACCAATGAGATCTGGGCTTGAAAATAAAGAAAAGCAGCGGGTTCGGCAGTTGCATGCTGAGGGGAAGGTATCAAGAGAAGATTTATTATCTGCGGAGTCGAAATCTTATCACAGTGCAGGAACGTGCACTTTTTATGGTACGGCTAATAGTAATCAAGTCGTTTTAGAAGCCCTAGGTCTTCAACTTCCAGGAAGTTCATTTGTGAATCCAGATGATCCAATGCGTGAGCTTTTAACTCAATATGCCTGCCATCAACTTTGTCGGATAACATCGTTAGGCCCGGATTATAGGCCCATTGGCGAGATAATTGACGAAAAATCGATAGTCAATGCGTTAGTCGCCATTCTTGCATCGGGCGGTTCGACAAATCATACAATGCATCTTATAGCGATAGCTTTAGCGTCTGGAATTATCATTAATTGGGATGATATATCTGATTTATCGTCTGAGATTCCTTTGTTAGCGAAAGTTTATCCTAATGGTGAAGCTGATATTAATCATTTTCATGCTGCAGGTGGAACTGGCTTTTTATTTAGGCAATTACTTAATGCGGGTTATATGCATGGATCAGCAAGAACAGTTTGGGGCGATAATTTTTTTGATTATGTGAAGGAAAGCTTTATAGAAAATGGTGCAATTAATTGGCGTGAGTCGCCAAAAGAATCGCTTGATGAGAGTGTAGTAGTGCCAGTTAAAAAGGCTTTTTCGAAAGAGGGAGGTATTAAGCTTTTAAAGGGTAATCTTGGTAGGGCTATAATAAAGGTATCTGCTGTTATGCACAAAAACTTGATAGTTGAGGCTCCAGCAGTAGTTATTGATGAACAGAGTCAATTATTGCCAATGTTTGAGGCGGGAGAGTTGGATAGGGACTGTGTCGTGGTAATCAGATATCAAGGTCCAAAGGCTAACGGTATGCCTGAATTGCATAAATTAACACCATATCTTGGAATTCTTCAAGACAGGGGGCATTCCGTTGCATTAGTAACAGATGGACGTATGTCTGGAGCATCTGGTAAAGTTCCAGCTGCAATTCATGTTAGTCCTGAAGCGTCTGAAGGGGGATTAATCTCGAAGGTTGTGAATGGAGATTTAATCCGAGTTGATGCGATAGCAGGTACTTTAGATCTTTATGAGGAAGAGACTTCGCTAATGAAGCGAGAAATCATAGCCCCAAGTATTTCTAGTGATGAAGGCTGCGGTAGGGAATTCTTTGCTGTTTGCAGACAAAATGTCTCCCAAGCTGAAGAGGGAGCTAGCTTCCTGTTTCCTGGTAAAAATCGATGAATGATTGGTACTTAATAGCAGACATAGGAGGAACAAACGCGAGATTTTCTGCTATAAGACCTCATGAGCTAGAAAATAATCAGCAGTTTTTTCATTCGGTCGATGAACATCCTAATTTTGAGGACCTGCTTAGTATAGTTATGACAGAGA
>CACLAG010000035.1:0-15742 GCA_902604945.1 uncultured SAR92 cluster bacterium
CATCACAGTCACATTTTTTCATAAATTTTGATATCAAATTAAGGGACTCATTCGACTCTGGAAGTTCTGGGAACCATTCAAAAACATGCCACATGCCTCCCCAGATTTTTAATTCAACATTAACATTTGATGCAACAAGAATTTCGTTCAAACGTTCTGATTGACTGCGCAAAAGATCTTTTTCACCTGTGCTAATGAATGTTGGTGGAAAATCGGATGTAAAAATACCATGAATAGGGGAAACAAAAGGGTCAGAAAATTTGTCTGTCGGCGCATAAGTTTTAGCCGCAAAATCAAGATGTTGATTCGACAACATGGGATCAAGTCCATCATTAAACTCTAAACTATCACCTTTATTCGAAAGATCAATCCATGGAGATATCAATGCAATTGCTCTAGGCATTACTAATCCCTCATACTGCGCCTTCTGTGCTAAAGCAAGCATTAAATTTCCACCCGCAGACTCGCCTAGCATCATAAATGGTTTTTCACAAATTGAACTATAAACGTCAAATGCTTCGTTCAAAGCATTAGGCCACGGAAACTCAGGAGAAAGTTTATAATTTGGGATGATAACTGTTGCTCCAAGCTTTTCAGAAATCGGGACTGCGATAGTGAAATCTTCATAAGCACTTCCAGACACAAATCCACCACCAAAACCATACAAAATTTTTGTTTTAGTTAAAAAAATTTCTGGATTTATACAAGTACAACTTATTCCTGAAATTATTTCTTGAGTAATCATCACTGAGGAATTATTGATAACCGACTCAACAGAGGATTCAATTGTTTTTCGTGCTTGAATTCTGATGTCATTCAAAAAATCGAAAGTTCTGGGCACGAGAGGAAAGCTAGCTCTTTCTAATACACTTTTTGCCGCTTTGCTAATTCCCATAGATTTTTAAAAAAAATAAGTTTATTTACATCTACAACTTTTTTAACTGTTTAACTGTTTAATATCAAATTCGAGCGCTAAATCATCAATTTCTGTTACAACACCATTGAAATTTTTTTCAAATTTAACACTCTTACTCAAAGTTTCATTCATGATGTAATCAAGATGCTCTTCAATTGCTGCAGACAATACCTCTTCTGCTTTATAAGTTAATGTAATTCGATCACTCACTTCAAAATCTCTATCTTTCCTTAATCTTTGAATTCGATTGACAAATTCACGAGCGTAACCTGCACGCTTGAGCTCAGGGGTTAACGTGCAATCAAGATCAATACTTATTTTGCGATTAGATATAGTATTGGAATTTTGTTTACCTTCTTGCAAGATATCGATCTCGTCCGTCGTGAAGATTTCAACATCACTGTCCACTTCAATTTTAATCTTCTCCTCACTCATCAGTTCTTTTATTTCATTAAAATTTAAACTCGATATTCTGGATGCAAATCCCTTCATTTTTTTACCTAGTCTCTTCCCCAAAATTGGAAAATTCGGCCTTGCTTTAAATTCAATAAAGTTTTCCTCATCTGCTCGGTAATCTATTTCTTGAACGTTCAGTTCTTCTTTTAAATATCCTTCCAGACTTCTCATGTCTGAGAGCAATTCTTGATTCTTATTTATTATTATCATTTTCTTTAACGGAGTTCTTAAACCCACTTTCACTTCTTCGCGCCTTTGCCTGCCTAATAAGATTACCTGTTGCATTCGGTCAACGGCTAATTCAAGACGCGTATTAACAAACCCTACTTTCGCAACCGGATATTGGCATAAATGAACTGATACTGCTTGATTTTGTTCTTTAAATGAGGATAATTTTTGATATAGATAATCTGATAAGAATGGTGCGAAGGGAGCCATCAATTTACTAAGATCCGCCAAAACAATGTAGAGCGTGCTGAAAGCTGAAATTTTGTCCTCCCCCAAGCCAGCACCCCAAAACCGTGTTCGGTTAAGTCTGATATACCAATTCGTTAGATCCTCAATAAAAATAAAAAGCTCGGGAACGACATTATATAAACGATATTTCTCCATCTCTGAAGCAACGTTGGTTTTTAATGTTTGGATCCTTGATATTAACCATTTATCTAAAATGTTTGTCCTCTCTTTACTCAATTTATCAACTGACCAGTTATCTATGACTGCATAAGTGTTAAAAAAAGAATACGCGTTATACCATGGTAAAAGTGCCCTTCTGACCATGTCTTTTACTCCTAAATCAGAAAATCGCTGCTCTTCGCCTTTAACCAATCCTGAATTAATAGAGTAAAGTCTCAAAGCATCAGCTCCATATCTCTCCATCAACTCATCGGGTGCAGTATAATTACGAAGACTTTTGGACATTTTTTTACCGTCTTCAGCCATTACCATGCCATTAACAATGACATTTCTAAAAGCAGGTTTGTCAAACAGTGCAGTTCCGAGAACAGTTAATGTATAGAACCATCCTCGCGTTTGATCTAAACCCTCAGCAATAAACTCTGCTGGAAATCCTGCTTCAAACAGTTCTGTGTTTTTAAAAGGGAAGTGGAGTTGGGCATAAGGCATTGAGCCCGATTCAAACCAACAATCTAGAACTTCTTCGATTCTTGTATAAACACCCTCCTCACCTTCCAAAGAGAATGACAGATCGTCTACGTATTCTCGATGCAAATCATTTACTCTAACACCGGTATACTTTTCTAATTCATCAATAGAACCAATGCATATAGTCTTTTCGGTGACATCATTAATCCAAACCGGTAGTGGTGTTCCCCAAACTCGATTCCTAGAAATCGCCCAATCTATTGCACCCTCTACCCAGTTACCAAAACGACCGTCTTTAATATGTTCGGGGACCCAATTGATTTTGCTATTTGCATCTATCATTTTGTTTTTAATTTTAGTGACTTGCACATACCACGAGGGAATTGCTCTATAAATCAAGGGAGTATTTGAGCGGTAGCAATATGGATAGCTATGTTGAATTACCTCTTGACGAAGAAGGTCTTTATTGGCTTTCAAGTGTTCAATAATTTTCTTGTCTGCATCCTTTACATACATTCCAGCAAAATCAGTAACATCATCAGTAAATTTTCCATGTAAATCCACTGGGCACACCATTGCTGCAATGTCATGTGATTGAAGCACTCTTAAGTCATCCTCGCCAAAGGCAGGAGCTTGATGAACAAGGCCAGTTCCACTCTCAGTAGTTACATAATCATCACTTAACACTACGAACGCACCTAATTCTTTTTGATCAGCAAAATAAGGGAAAACCGGGTGATAAGTTTTTCCTACAAGCTCTGAGCCTTTAACTTCATTGAGAATCTTTGCATCTTCCCCAAAATAGTGCGCTACCCTTGTTTGAGCCAAATATATTTTTCGTCCAGTTTTATTATCTTGCACTAATTCATAGTCGATATTTTCTCCAACACATACTGCCAAATTGGATGGCAAAGTCCATGGTGTTGTTGTCCATACTGCTAAAAATGCGTCCTCTCTTTCCAATTTTAATAGTACAGTTACTGCAGGATCCTGAACATCCTGATAATTTGAAGTAGCTTCAAAGTTAGCTAATGGAGTTCCCAGTGCTGTTGATAGCGGCATAACTTTGACACCTTGGTAGATAAGTCCTTTGTCCCAAAGCTCCTTAAAGACCCACCAAACAGATTCCATATACCAGGCATCCATCGTTTTGTAGTCATTGTCAAAATCTACCCAGCGTCCAATCCGAGTAATAGTATGTTGCCACTCTTTAACATATCGCTGAACTATCGATCGACATTCGTCATTATAGCCAGCAATACCAAGCGTTTTAACGGCATCTTGAGCCGACATGCCTAATTTTTTATCTATTTCATGCTCTATCGGCAAACCATGACAATCCCAACCAAATCTTCTGATTACATGAAATCCTTTCATTGTCCAATACCGAGGCACGATGTCTTTAATCGTGCTGGCGACAAGATGACCATGATGAGGAAGCCCAGTCGCAAAAGGAGGGCCATCATAGAAAATAAAGGGGTCATTATGCTGATTTTTTTCTAATGACTTGGCAAAGGCGTCTGTGTTAGCCCAAAAGTCAAGAATCTCGTGCTCCATGTCTACAAATGAGAATGGTGTTTTAACGGAAGAATCAGTCATTTTTTACATCTGCGAAATCTTAAGGAATACTCGATGCATTTTTACATATTTTTCAAATGATAGTATCACTTTTCACTATTAATTTTACTGACAAATAACTAATAGACGTTTAAAAAAATTAAATAAAAAAAGGGACCAAAAAACTTGGTCCCTTTAATTTTATTCTCCCTTTACATAAATTTAAGAGAGATTTTGTAACTAATATCGATTAGTTATACTGGAAGTTTACTTTCAAACCGATATTTCTGCCTGGTAAAGGCACTTCATCTTTTACAAACGACGAATGATTCCTAGCTACCTCATCAAGGATATTTTTAGCGAAGACCGTTAATGACAATTTCTCAGTATCTGAAAAAACGAAGCTTTTCGTCATATTGAAATTGAGCATTTGATAACCATCAGTTGCCATCTCACCAATCGCGGTATCCTTTTGACTTTCTACATCTTTGAAAGACATTTCGAGTGCAAGTGAATCCTGCGTATATTCAGCTGAGAAGATGTTCCTCGGTGGGGTTATCCTGGGCAGATATCCGCCAGCTGCAAACTCAGCTTTCAGCGCATCTCTTGCAAATGACAACTCAAGCTCTCCAGCACCAAGATCGAATAACTTCCCGACCTCTAGCTCATACCCTTGGAGCAATGCATCAGCTTGAAGATAATCTGCTCTAATCAAACCACCATGATCATGCTCTTCTTCATGCTCCTCGTGCTCCTCTTCAGTTTCATCCATGAGATATATATAGTTATCTACCTCATTCCTGAAAAATGATAACGTACCAAAATATCCGTCATTCTCATAAACAAAATTAAGATCAATATTGTTTGAAGTTTCCGACATCATATTTACGTTACCAACTTCATATCTGCCAGTGGCCATATGAGCACCATTCATGAACAATTCAATTACAGATGGCGATCTCTCGACATTTGATAGACCAAAGGTAAATGATAATGAATCGGTGAGCTCATTACTGATAGACAAAGATAAGCTAGTATTGTTGTCCGATCGGCTATAGTACTCCATTTCGTGCTCATCATCGTGATGCTCATCCGCATGATCTTCATCTGCATGATCTTCATCTGCATGATCTTCATCATGATGCTCCTCTTCATGAGACAAAGAACCTTCTCTATCTATGAAATCAAAGCGCGCACCGAAGTCGACAGTGAATTGACCGATATCAGTAGAGGCATAATAACCCAGTGTAACCTCATCGCTAGTGGCGGGATTCATAAATGCTTCAGAACCAACAATAGAAGCTTCTTCACTAAGCATATTTATGGATACTTTTTGAGCAAAGTCATCAGAGCTTAAGTCAAAAGTAGCACCAATTTCATCTGAATCATTAGAGAACACTGTTGGTTCGCCATGGCCATGATCATCGTGATCATCATGCTCATCTGCATGATCTTCATCTGCATGATCTTCATCTGCATGATCTTCATCTGCATGATCTTCATCTGCATGATCTTCATGTTCCATTTCTTCATGCCCTTCAGTTAATTGATACTCACTTTTTCTATAGAAATAATCAACCGAATTTACAAGGTCGCTATCGAAGTTAAATGAACCAGCAAGGTTGTAGGCGTCCGAAATCGTCATAGCAAAAATTCGCTCTTCCTCTCCGTGACCGCCATGCTCATCACCATGCTCGTCATGATCTTCATCTGCGTGATCTTCATCTGCGTGATCTTCATCTGCGTGATCATCATGTCCTTCATCACCGTGATCATCGCCATGAAAAGGGATGCCATAAGTACTTCTAGAGCTATTCTGAGAAATTCCTATATAACCCCAGTCACCCGTCTTAGATATTCCAAAACGCCTAGACGAGTTCATATAATCAGAGTTTGCCAGAGACGACGACTCTTCGTCATGATGCTCTTCCTCGTCATGATGCTCTTCCTCGTCATGATGCTCCTCTTCGTCATGATGCTCTTCATCGTCATGGTGCTCTTCATCGTGATGTTCCACTGCACCTTCAGGCACCTCGTAATTACCCAACTCTGTGTTCCTGTAAGATCCAGTTACGTTAAAACCACCCATGCTGCTCTTGAATGATATGTTTCGGGAGTCTCCATCACTCACTGACTGATTTCCGAATCCAACTTTGACCTGAGTTTCAGAAACATCTTCACGCATGATAGTGTCATCAACAATATTGATGAGTCCACCAATTGCTCCATTGGAATATAACAGCGAAGATGGACCTTTAATGACCTCAATTTGCTGAACCGAGCTCATATCTACTTCATTCGGATGATCCGCACCAAGGCCACTTACGTCCCGAACACTTACTCCATTGTTCAGGATTTTAACTCTGTTACCCGACATACCTCGAATGATGGGGTGGCCTACACCTTGTCCGTAATCAGACATCGAGACACCACTCAGATCACCCAGTACTGTACCCAAACTCGCGCTAGGTGATTTTTCAACATCATCACCTGACAAAACATGCAAGGGCTTTTCGATATTAGTCGATGTCAAGGCAGAAGTAACCACAATCTCTTCTAAGCTCTCTGAACCAACTATGCTTGAGACGCTCAAAGCGCCTATAAAACAAAATAAAACACGAAAATAATATTTCATGTTACCTCCAAAAATTAAAAAAAGTTATATGAAAATTTTTAAAATAACATCTGGAGAGGTGGCGCTCGAGCTAAGAAAAATGAAAAAAACCGAAAAAAGTAAGACGCGCTAATCAGAGAATTATGCGTATCTGCTAACGGAAAGTCTGGAACATTATCAAATATTTCTATCTGCGTATCTTGTGCACTACAAAACTGGCAGTCTTCTGATTCTATCTCAAAATCTGCGAGATCATGGTGAAAAACGTGTAAAGAAGCCGCCGAGGCGATTACGCCAACAAGTACAAATAATAGGAACGAATGGACAACTTTCATAGCGCGAGATTGTGCTTCAAACAAACAGTTAAAGTCAACAGAAAAGGTAGAAACATTAAAGTTTAACATCAAGAATAGTGTACAGATTAATGGAGCGCGAGATAAATTAAAACTCCATGTTTTTAACTCAATAAACTTTTCAGCTCTCAAGCGCTTTAAAAGATGCTAAATCATCCCTTATATCCTTCTTTAATGCTGAAAACATACTCATATTTAAATCGGGTTTTTCATTTCGAGCCATACGCTTTATTTGCTGATAACACCATGCTTGTGTTCCAAAACCGTTTATCGCTTGAATTAAACGAAAAGGACTGGAAGGTGAAAAAATCCATGGGCCAAGAGATAGGGATTTTTCATACGTTGATAGCTCTTTCATCTGATCTGATAATAATTTTCTTATTGACTGAGGATCTGCGCAAAGAGGTCTTCCCACCCCAATCATTTGGCAAGCATTACTTTTAATCGAGCGCTCCATGGCATCCTTTGTTCGGAATCCTCCGGTAACCATAATCGGAATAGAGATGGACTTTTTAATTTTCTCTGCATAATCCAAAAAATACGCCTCTCGGGCAATCGAACTTGATTTCCTATTTTCTGATCGCTCAGGATTAATACTCAAATTATCCAATCCAAGAAGCCTTGGCTGCTCATATGTTCCCCCAGAAATCTCTAAAAGATCTATACCTGCCGACTCCATTATGCGAGCAGACTCCAAAGCATCAGCAGGCGAGAAACCTCCTTTTTGGAAATCAGCGGAGTTCAATTTGAGAGAAATTGGAAAATCATTTCCTAATGCTTTCCTTATTCCTTTAATTATCTCGACGTGAATTCTTGTTCGATTCTCCAAACTTCCACCCCACTCATCAGTCCTTTTATTGATATCAGGTGACAAGAATTCAGATAGCAAATATCCGTGGGCGGAGTGTATTTGAATTCCAGTAAATCCAGATTCTCTCGCCACCTTTGCAACAAAAATAAATCTCTTAATAACCTCGCTGATGTCCTTGACAGTCATGGCAACAGGAACCCCAAATTTTTTCCCTGGAATCTTCAATTGAACTGATGACGGTGCTAATGGTGATGAATTCATTTCCCCAGGGGTTTGCCTACCTGCATGCGATATTTGCATCCATAACTGAGTATCATTTGTTGTCCCCACTTCCGCCCATTTTTTTAAAACTGATATTTGCCTTTTGTAGGAAGATTCTTCGATGCAGATATTTGCGGGCCCTTCCATATGATTTCTGTCAATTTGCACGTTACCAGTGAGCAGTAATCCAATATCACCACTGGCCCATGTCTTATACAAGTTAATATGTTTTTGATTACAAAAATTGTTCCCCTCTGCTATTCGCTCTGTCATAGCAGCTTTGCAAAACCTATTTTTGATAACCTGACCACACGAGAGCCGAAGTTCTGTTTTCAAAATAGTCATATGTTCTTATTCAAGATTTGATGTAGATCAAGGATACTCTATTTTAAAAATAGGAGTCTAATAAAACTAGTCTAATGGGTTGTAATACGATCCAATCAGTTAAGGACTCTAGGTCGCCCCTTAAAATCAGAAAATATTGTGTATTGACTAATACAAAAAATTTCTTAATATACCCCCTATGGGTATACGTATTCTAATAATTCTGCTTATTTTTGCATCGCCTGGGTACTCTCGACCAATTTCATATCCGGGGGGCATTACAGTAATGGGATTTTCAGATAATATGAAAGACTCAATTTATGCTCATTACTCTCCAAGTCATTTGTATTCTGTCGGCATTGAGTCTAAAAAAGACAAATATACAAAATCAGACTATTCATACTTAAGATTTACATACCTGCTTAATAGAAAAAATACTGAAAAATCACAACGAAATTTTTATTTTCAGTCTGGGATAAACCCAGATAAAGCAGATAACTATTTTTTAGGTATTCATGGAGATTGGGAGACTAGAAGACTTTATACTGGTTTTTCTTATAAAAACGTGCGTCTGAAAACTCAAAATTATCAAGATAAGTCTTTTCAGTTGGGCATTGCACCATATCTAGGAGAATACGGTGATCTTCATACATGGCTGATGGTAAAGGCAAAGAAAAACTCAATAGATAATGATTGGTCGGTTTATCCGATGTTAAAACTATTTAGAGGAGATTTTTTAATAGAACTTGGATATAGCAAAAAAACAAGCATAGATGCTCATTTGATGTATCGGTTTTAGGAGAAAAGATGAAAAAATTTATTCTTTTTTTTACTTTCGTCTCTTTACAGAGCTATGCAATTGATGAAGAGCCCCATCATCATATGAATGCTCAGTCACTCCATACAGAAACGCATGATAGCCACGAGCATCACTCGCATGAGGGTCATCTCCATGAGATGACAGTTAATGGCGAGTCTTTAGAAGTTAATCCTGATAGATTCGATAAATTTACTCAAGATCTCTTCGATTGCAAAATAGCTGTCGTAAGTGTCATTGGAATGGTATGCGATTTCTGCGCTAGAGGAATTGAGAAGACCTTCAAAAAAGATAAAAGTGTTTTAAAGATTGATGTTGATCTCGGTCAAGGGAAAGTAGTGATCGCTTATGAAAAATCAAAAGAAATTGATTTTGATAAAATCAAAAATAAAATATTAATTAATGGTCAGAATGCAACCAAAATTCAAGTACTCGAAATCTAAACGTTTGTAAGAATATGAATGATAAATCTGCTAATCTAATATCTTTGTTCGCATCATCATCAACTTTAATCTGTTGTGCACTACCTTCACTATTTGTCACAATTGGTGCGGGAGCGAGCTTAGCCAGCCTAGTAACGATATTTCCTCTTTTGATCACTTTATCAAAATACAAAGTTTACATAACATTATTCACACTCATTGCATTAATCATCGCGGGAATAGTCAACTACAAAACGTATCATTTGCCTTGTCCTGTTGATCCAGTACTAGGAGCTACATGCATGAATCAGAGAAAAAGATCTCGTTATTTATACTACTCCTCAATTCTGATATTTTTGTTTGCCACTATTTTCACGTACCTAATTCCAAGGATAATATAAATATGAATCATCCATGCCATAAAGAGCAACTTGCAAATATAAATCGAATAGAGGGTCAGGTAAGGGGCATTTCTAAAATGATCGATAATGGAACTTACTGTGTTGATATCCTCAATCAAATAAAAGCTGCTAAGAACTCGCTTCAAAGTGTGGAAGCAAAGATTTTAAAAACGCATTTAAAAGCATGTGTTAGGGACACATTGTCTGACAGTCAGACCTTTGATGTAAAAGTTGAGGAGATTTTGAAAATCCTCAAGAGGTAATTCAATTCATCAAGACATCCCATCCCAGTGATCTAGACAATGTCAACAGTCGAGTATCTGGGTTAACTGCAATAGGGTACTCTACTTTTCTCATCAGTGGTTCGTCATTGATTGAGTCCGAATAGAAAAAAGTATTGTTGAAGCCAAGATTTCGATCTCGAAGGAATTTAGTAACAAGAACAAGCTTCCCCTCACCCAATGCATGTGGACGCCTCACAGTACCTGTGCAAAGGCCTGAGGAAAAATTAACAACAGAGGAAACAAACTCATCTAGACCAATCATCTTTGCGACATAAGAAACAACTAGACTATTAGTCGCACTCGCTAAGATTACGATATCACCCTGATTTTTATGATCATCCAAAATCGATAAAATGTATGGATTGAACCTCTTAACGAGGACTTTCTGATAAAAATCAGCGACTATTATTTCTATTTCACTTTCAGTCATACCAATGAATGGTTTTAATGAAAATTCTGAGAACTCGTCAATATCAAGATCCCCCGATCCATATGAAGCAAAATAATCATCGTTAAGTTTTTTATACTTTTTATTAATAAGATTTTTGCTAATTAGAAAATTAACCATTTCATAATCAGAGTCAGCTCTCAAAATTGTATTATCTAAGTCAAAAATCGCAACTTTTGGATCATTTTCATTCATAATCTTGTTTTGTTGTGTTAGTACGCTAAAACAAGTATACTTGTGTTATGGATTTATTTAAAGTTATTGTTGCAATAGAATCGGATAGTCAAGCTCGGGCATTTCTGAATGATCTTTGCACACCCAAAGAAATTGATACCTTAATCGAAAGATGGGAAGTAGCGAAACTTTTATCTACAAAGCAATACTCATATAGAGAAATAGCCAGTCAATTGGGAGCGTCTACAGCCACAGTAACTCGGGTGGCGAGATTTCTTTTTAATGAAAATAATGAAGGCTATAAAAGCTTAATAAAAAAACAATGACCAGTAGAGTTCGGATTGCAGTACAAAAAAATGGGCGATTGTCAGAAGAATCGTTAACACTATTAAAAAAATGTGGTGTCTCATTCAGCCATTCTGCTGACAAGCTTTTTATCAGATCGTCAAATATGATGATTGACCTTTTGATGGTCAGAGATGACGATATTCCTAATTTAGTTAATCAAAACATCGCAGATCTCGGGATAGTGGGAGAGAATGTCCTAAAAGAAAAGCAACTCGCAAATAAAAATATAATAGTAAAAAAAGAGGCTGATCTTGGTTTCTCCAAATGCAGATTAGCATTTGCAAAGCCCAAGAAAATGTCCGATAGCGATTTAAATAACAAAAAAATAGCTACTTCATATCCCGCCATTGTTGAAAATTATCTGAAAAAAGAAAACATTATTGCGGAAATAATCGAGATCCATGGATCTGTTGAGCTGACCCCGTTCGTGGGTATTGCGGATATAGTATGCGACTTAGTCTCTACGGGAATAACACTTGAATCTAACAACTTAGAAGAATCTGTCACGATATTAAATTCTCAAGCATTACTCATAAAATCGAGCGAAGTAGATGAATCGAAAAATATGCTGATCAAAAAACTTGTATCACGAATTAAATCAGTAATTGAAGCATCAGACAGTAAGTACATTATGTTTAATGCTGATACAAAAGATATCGAATCATTAATCAATCTTTTGCCCGCCGCAGATTCTCCAACTGTTATTCCCCTAGCTGACAAGAATAAAGTAGCAATTCACTCTGTGTGCAAGGAGGATATATTCTGGGAGACAATTGAGTCGCTAAAATTGCAGGGAGCAAGTTCAATATTAGTTCTTCCAATCGAGAAACTGGCGTATTAAATGAAGTTTCTTAAATCAAGCAACGATATCCATTGGCGTAATCAAAGTTCTCAAGAGGACGCCATCACTGTCGTCAAAAATTTTGATGCCCTTTTACACCAAGACTCTTTTGAGGGTCTAAAAAAAATAAATAAAGCTCTCGGGATCAAGGATCTTACTCATCTTAAAGTTACAAAAGACGAGATATGCAATTCAGAATCATTAGTTCCTGATGAGGATAAGATTGCACTTTACGAGGCCATAAAAAATATTACTTATGTTTCCAAGTCTCAGCTCCAGACTATTGGCAAATCTATTCAGCCTATAAGTGGTCTTAACATTTGGGATAAAACTGTCCCCATAAAAAAAGTTGGTTTGTATGTGCCAGGAGGAACGGCTCCATTAGTTTCTTCATTTCTAATGCAAGCAATTCCAGCAATAACAGCTGGTTGTGAAGAGATAGTTGTATGCACGCCACCCAACGAGTTCGGACACGTCCATCCGGCAATACTTTGGTTAGCAAAACAATTATCGATAGAAGATATATTCAAAATTGGTGGCGCCCAGGCAATCCTAGCTATGGCAAATGGCTATTTGGATATCCCAAAAGTCAGCAAAATTTTTGGCCCGGGAAATACTTATGTTGCTCAAGCAAAAAACTATGTCTCAGAAAAAGTTGCCATTGATATGTACGCGGGTCCAAGTGAAGTTATGGTCGTAATTAATAACAAAAAGCATCTATCACTCGCTGCGAGTGATGTCCTGTCTCAACTAGAGCATGGAGCTGATTCATGTGCGTTTGTTTTATCTGAATCCTTATCAGTACTTCAAGGAGTCAAAGATGAAATTGTTCAGCAATTAGAGTCATTAAAAAGGAAAGATCAACTAGAGAAAGCGATTAAAAATATTGTTTTAATCGAGACGATTTCAGTTGATAACACAATCGATATGATAAATAACTGCGCACCAGAGCACCTTGTGCTACTTGATGATGATTTTCCAAAATATATTGATTCAATTACTTGTGCAGGTTCAGTTTTTTGTGGTTCCAAATCACCAGTTGCTTTTGGTGATTATGCCTCCGGGACAAATCATGTGTTACCAACAGGTGGTTGGGCAAAGTCAAAATCAGGTCTATCAGTAGCTGATTTTATGAAAAAAATATCATTTCAAACATCTGACAATGCTGCATTCAATTATTTAGCACCAAAAGTTATTAAACTAAGTGAAATCGAGGAACTTGATGCTCACACTCAATCAGTTAAATTGAGAGAAGACTCTTCAAATATAATCACACGATCCTCTTTCCTTCGCCGACAGACCAATGAAACTTCGATATATGCCTCAGTAGAAATTGATGGTGAAGGTATTTATACAATAGATACAGGCGTGAAATTTTTAGATCACATGCTCGAACAATTTGCTAAAAACTCGTTAGTAAATATTTTTCTTAAGGCATCGGGAGATCTAGAGATCGATACGCATCATACAATTGAAGATGTTGCCATCCTACTAGGTGATGCTCTCTCCCTGGCAATGGGTGATAGATCAAAAATTACAAGGTATGCATCAAGCACGTTAATAATGGATGAATCACGAGCAGAAATTGATGTTGACTTGTGTACTCGCAGTAATTTGAATATTAGTATTCCCTCGTTAAATGAATTTGTTGGTGAGTTTCCAACTGAAATGCTAAATCATTTTTTAGATTCCTTTATCAAGCAGCTGCGATTCACTTGTCACATTAAAGTTGATGGTCAAAATACCCATCATTTAATTGAAATACTATTCAAATGTTTAGGGAAATGCTTTCGAGACGCATTAAAAATAAATGAACGAATGGCCACCTCCACTAAAGGGATTTTATGATTGGAATCATTAACTGTGGGGGCGCAAATCTGCAATCTGTAATGTATGCGCTAGACAGAATAAATCTGAAATACAAAGTGTCCGATACTTGGAATGACTTTAAAAATTCAAGAGCCTTGATTCTCCCGGGCGTAGGTGCTGCAGGTACTGTTATGCGGAACTTGAAGAATTTAAATCTTATTGAAAACCTGAAGAATGATACGAGACCTATATTAGGAATATGTGTTGGAATGCAGATTTTTTTTGATTTCTCAGAAGAAGAAAATAAAAAATGTATGGAAATAATCCCAGGAAAGATTAAAAAGTTTTCGAATAGACAATTAACTATTCCACATATGGGGTGGAATAAAGTTATGTTCTCTGATCCTTATTTTGAGGACTGCAATGGATATTTTTATTTTGCAAATAGCTATTATGCAGGGATATCAGAGCATACCCTGGGTTTCTCGCACTATGGAATTAAATTTAGTTCTTTTATAAACAAAAAAAATTTTTACGGCGTCCAATTTCACCCCGAAAAATCATCTAACATCGGGAAAAAATTTCTAACTAAATTTTTTGACATGATATGAAGATTCTTCCTGCAATAGATATCAAAGATGGTAAATGCGTTAGGCTGGTAAAAGGCGACTTTTCACGATCAACAACTTATAACAATTCTCCAATAAAACAAGCAGAAGAATTTAAAAATTTGGGTTTTGATTTTTTACATATAATCGATTTAGACGGCGCATCAGAAGGCTATCGAATCAATATAGATATTGTTGATCAGATAATTCAAAATTTTGGGTTAAAAGTGCAGCTAGGTGGAGGTATCAGAAAGATCAACGATATCAAAAAACTTTTGGATAAAGGTGTTGAAAGGGTAGTTCTCGGAACCGCAATAATTGAAAATCGAGATTTTTTATCCTCTGCATTAACAAACTTTAACCAAAAAAATCTAACCTTCGCTTTAGATTTTCGCGTGGTTAATAAATGCCCCCTTATATCGACCCGAGGGTGGAGTCATCAAACAGAGATCAACCTGTTTGATTTCATTAAAAATTTTAACTTAAAAAATATTTTGGCGACTGACATCAATTTAGATGGAATTTTAAAAGGACCTAACATAGAAATTTATAAAAAAATTACAGATCTATCACCAAACTCAAACATTATTGGCTCAGGAGGAATTTCCTGCATCGACGATATCAACCGTCTTTCGAAAATAAATATCAGCGAGTGCATAGTAGGCAAAGCAATATACGAAAAGAAAATAGATTTAATGGATCTGAGCAATGTTAACTAAACGCATCATTCCGTGTCTGGATGTAAAAAAAGGGCATGTAGTCAAGGGCATTAAGTTTCAGAACCACAAGATAATGGGAGATCCCGTTGAATTAGCGATTAAGTACTCGGATCAGAATGCTGATGAGCTTGTTTTTTATGATATCTACTCTAGTCTTGAATAACTGCTGGAATTAACTTTTTTTCATCGTTCCAAATCTGATCTAAGTTCATAGTCTCACCGGTATTTTTTCGCAAATAAGATCTCTCTTTAAGTCCATAATTTTTATTTCATTATTATGAAAAACTGAAGCAGCTAAGGCTCCATCAACATCACATTTAAGAAAAACGTCTTTAAAATCTCCTCTACATCCTGCACCTCCAGATGCAATCAAGGGTACCTTACATACGTTTTTCATTATTTCTAGTTGCTCAATATCATATCCCTCTCTCACCCCGTCTTGATTCATGCAATTTAATACTATTTCTCCTGCACC
>CACLAG010000036.1:0-15390 GCA_902604945.1 uncultured SAR92 cluster bacterium
GCCAGTAATGGACGATGATTTCAAGGTCACAAGCGAACTACTATTCAAGCAACCCAGATTAGCAACTGATGGATACAAAGCTGGAGATACCGTCAAAGGAAAAGTTTTATTAGCAAAATACAGCAGATATATGGAAAAAATCGCAGAGGAAGACCCCGAACTTGTTGAGGCCATTATTAAGGAGGGCTGCAGATTTAGCCATCATTCATCCATTGCACCAACTGGAACTATCTCTTTGTCACTCGCAAATAATGTAAGCAATGGTATAGAACCCAGTTTCGCGCATCACTACTCTAGAAACGTTATTAGAGAGGGAAAGAAAACAAAAGAAAAAGTGGATGTCTTCTCCTATGAGTTACTCTCTTACCGTGAGCTAATTAATCCTCAAGCAATGCCTTTCAGCACTGACCCGAATGAAATATTGCCTGATTATTTTGTGAGTTCTGAAAATATAACTCCTAAAGCACATGTTGATATTCAAGCTGCCGCACAGAAATGGGTAGATTCATCAATTTCAAAAACAATAAATGTTCCAACTGATTGTGACTATGAGCAATTCAAGGACATCTATCTTTATGCGGCTGAAAAAGGCTTAAAAGGGTGTACAACTTTTCGGTTTAATCCTGAAGCCTTTCAAGGCGTACTTGTAAAAGAGAGCGATCTTGAGAACACGACTTATAGCTTTACCTTAGATGACGGATCCACAGTGGAATTCAAAGGAAATGAAGAAGTTGAGTATGATGGGGAGACTCACACAGCGGCTAACTTATTTGATGCTCTGAAAGAAGGTTACTATGGGAAATTCTGATAGTAAAAAAATAGATAAGAAAATTGTCGGATACAAAGTAGTCTCAGATGATACTAAGGCAGAACCGATAACTGAAGCTGATAGTAATATTATTCAAATGCATGAAAAAGTCTCTAGACCCGAGACGCTTTCAGGTAGCACTTATAAAATTAAAACTCCTCTGTCAGATCATGCGATGTATTTAACCATCAATGACATCATATTAAATGAAGGCAGCGATCATGAATTGAGAAGACCATTTGAAATCTTTCTAAATTCGAAGAATATGGATCAATATCAATGGATCTCTGCGCTGACAAGGGTAATTTCAGCAGTGTTTAGAAAAGGCGGTGATTGCACATTTCTTGTTGAGGAATTAAAGGCTATTTTTGATCCACAGGGTGGATATTTCAAGTCTGGTGGGCGTTTCATGCCATCGCTTGTAGCAGAGATAGGCTGGGCAATAGAAGATCACCTTCAAAAGATAGGTTTGTTGAAAAGAGCTGAAATTCCAGAGCATCAACAGAAAATAATGGATGAAAAAAGAACGGAATTCGAGAGCAGTCAAGAGCCTGACACGGCACCAAGTGAGTTCCCGCCTACAGCGCAAGTTTGTAAAAAGTGTAGTGTTAAAGCTGTGATCTTAATGGATGGATGTATGACATGTCTCAATTGTGGCGATTCAAAATGCGGTTAAATTCAATCTAAATCAATGTAGATACTTTGTAACCGGACAAAGACAAAATTGAAATTATAATAATAAGCGCCAAAAAATTTACCCAAAAACCATTAGTGTAAGATCCCATCACTTGGGTCTTATTAACAATATAAAACAAGAAAATAGCAATTATTGGCAGAAGTAATGCGTTAGTAGCTTGAGCAAACAGTATTGCTTCCAGTGGTTTTGTACCCAAAAAAGCAAATAATGTTCCAACACTAATAATCGAAATCCATATTAATTTAAACTTTTTTTGCGAAGGGTCATTCTCCCAACCCAATGCTTCAGTTACAGCAATTGACGCCGCTAGCGGCGCAGTGACTGCGCTTGTTACGCCCGCAGCGAATAAGCCGAAGCTAAATATATAGTTGGAGTAAGAACCCAATATTGGGTTAAGTTGTTCTCCAATATTATCAGCTGAAATATTCACAGCACTTCCAAAGAATGCAACTGCTGACGTGCTCATTATCGCAAGCGTAATTAATCCTCCTAAACTAATAGCGACTGCGGTGTCCACCCTGCTATATTTTAATGCTTTGCTTGGCTCAAGCTCTTTCCATTTTTGCTTAGAAAAATGCGCATGAAGAAATAGATTATATGGAACTACTGTTGTCCCAATAAGCGCCATTACCATGATTAAAGATTCAGATGAAATCTTGGGGTTCATTAAACCATTCATAAATTCCTGTAAATCAATATCAATAATCATCATGGTGACCACAAAAAGCAAACTCATTAAAATAACAAGAGCTGTCAGAAGAGGTTCAATCAATTTAAACGCGTTGGTGCCAAGTAGAATAAATGCGATTATCCCAATGAAAACCGAACATTTGGGAACAGAGAGGCCAATTATTTGATTTAATCCTATTGCAGCACCAGTTATATTACCTACTTCAAATGCAGCATTGCCTGCTCCAATTGCCGCAACAACTAGACCCATCAGACAAAGTTTTGTCGTGCTATTTTGAATTGATTGGTTTAAGGATTCCGAAAGTCCGAGACCAGATACGATACCCAATCTTGAGGACATCTCTTGCAATACGAATGTTATTATGCAGGATAAAAGTAACGCCCATATTAAAACAAAACCAAAATTCGCACCGGCAATACTTGCTGTCGTCACTGTACCAGGGCCAATAAAAGCTGCTGCCACAAGCATTCCAGGGCCAAATCTTTTCATGGTCAAAATCAGCTACTCAATTAGTCTTAAATTACCCGTATCGATATCAAATATAAATCCAAAAATATCAATATGACTCGGAACAAGAGGGTGATTTCTCAGAACTGATATATCTGCAAGTAAAGTCTCCTCCTGTTCTTCAAAGGTAAACCAATGGACATGCTCACCGTAGGTGGAACCAGGTTTGGTGTTTTTTGATGATTTACGGATAGGATTATTCCATTCTCCATCAGCAAACTCAGCTGACTCGAGATCGTCTTTCAAAAGGTCAGATATCAAATGTTCTGACAAGGCATGCATACCGCATTGAGTGTGATGGATAATACACCAGGTAGTAGTCTCCATAAATTTGTGTGATATGACCAGTGATCTAATAGCATCCTCAGTAACCCTCGCCCCGGCATTTCTTACAATGTGCGCATCCCCCTCTGTAAGATCGCAGATTGAATAAGGATTGATCCGACAGTCCATACAAGTAAGTATTGCGAGACGCATATTTGGCTTTCCTGAGTCGGAGAGACCACTAAATTTTGAAGCATAATTCTTGTTTGATTCGATTATCTTGTTGAGGATCGCGTTTTCTGAAATTTCCACAAATTTATATTCACTTATTTTTATCTGCGTCTGCGCTATAGTAACTAAGCATCTGCTTAGCGGCAAATTTTACCGATATTCTCCCTTCTAACACCTCTTTTGAAAGATCCGTGACGTGCTTGGATAAAATTGGACTGCTATTTATGTGATTTAAAATTAATCCTGAAGCATCTTTCATAATATTTTCCTTAACCTGAAATTCACTTTCAAAAATGCGCCCATTCTTTCTAATATTTTGGCTCTTAAATCTTTTTATATCACTATATACCTCTTCAATTCCTGTACTATTGATTGCTGATATTCTCCTTACAGGCACATCCCAACCTATTATTTTTTTTCGAGAGACTTTAAGAGCAGACTCGTAGTGCAGAAGCGTGTTCGCAGCAAGATGCTCATGATCACCATCAGATTTATTCACCAGTATCATGTCAGCAAGCTCTACAATTCCCTTTTTGATTCCTTGCAAATCATCTCCGCCTAACGGTGAGAGGATGAGCACAAACATATCGGCCATTTTTCTTGCTGAAAATTCGCCTTGACCAACGCCAAGCGTCTCTAACAAGATAAAATCAAACCCTACTACCTCGCAAAGTTTTATCGAATTCTCAGTACTTCTGGCCACCCCACCTAAATTTCCATCTGATGGAGTTGGTCTTATAAATGCAGAATTCAACGCTGCCAGTTCATTCATTCTAGTCTTGTCTCCCAAAATAGAACCACCCGATTTTGGGGAAGAGGGATCCACAGCCAAAACAGCGACCGAATAGCCGTGATTGCATAAATACAATCCCATTGCCTCTATAAATGTTGATTTACCAACTCCTGGAGATCCAGAAATCGCTAGCTTTAGTGACTTATGTTTAATATTTTTTAGCTTTCTAAATAATTCAGATAACTGAGTCATATGATCAGGATTCACAGATTCCGCTAAGGTCAGTGCTTTTGACAAGGCCCTCTTATCGCCATCTTTTAATCTCTCAGCTAATGATTCTACTTCCCGCATAGATTAATTGCTCCGAACAAAAATAAATTAAAGATTAATTAAAAATTAAAGAGGTATGTTGCCGTGCTTTCGCCAGGGATTCTTAAGTGTT
Organism: uncultured SAR92 cluster bacterium; assembly: GCA_902604945.1. GTDB lineage: Bacteria > Pseudomonadota > Gammaproteobacteria > Pseudomonadales > Porticoccaceae > AAA300-D14. Next base: position 4,374 of record CACLAG010000036.1, read on the forward strand.
TTATTTTCTAGCATCTGCAGTGATTTTGCGATTTTCTTCCTAGTCTCTCTCGGTTGGATTACATCATCCAGAAATCCGAGCTTCGCAGCTTCAAATGGGTTAAGAAATTTCTCTTCATATGCTTGAGCAAGCTCATTCATTTTTTGGATATCGCCTTTAACCTCATTTTTATACAATATCTCTACTGCCCCTTTTGCTCCCATCACTGCGATCTCCGCGGTAGGCCAGGCCAAATTCACGTCACCACGCAAGTGCTTTGAAGACATGACATCGTAAGCTCCTCCATATGCCTTGCGAGTTATTATCGTAATTTTTGCGACAGTCGCTTCTGCATAGGCATAGAGTAATTTAGCCCCATTTTTTATTATTCCTCCTAACTCTTGGCGCAGGCCTGGCATAAATCCTGGTACATCGACAAAAGTTAATATCGGTATATTAAATGCATCACAAAAGCGTATAAACCTAGCAGCTTTTTTTGAAGCATCTATATCAAGGCATCCAGCAAGGAACTTCGGCTGATTCGCAACAATTCCTACCGTCTTACCCGAGATACGACCAAAACCTATTATTATATTTTTTGCAAAACCATTTTGAACTTCAAAAAAATCATTATCATCGAGAATTTTAACTAAAATATCACACATGTCATAAGGGGTGCTTGGATTCAGAGGGATAACAGAGTCAAGTGATTTTTCCTCGCGATCCATTTGGTCTGATGTCTTAATCACAGGAGGATTTTCTTTATTATTTGATGGCAAATACGACAATAACTTCTTAATCAATATTATGGCCTCAGCATCACTGTCGCATTGGAAGTCAGCAACTCCAGACTTGGTTGCATGCGTATGAGAACCTCCAAGCTCCTCAGCTGTAACTGATTCATGAGTCACAGTTTTTACAACATTTGGACCGGTGACAAACATATTTGAGGTGTTTTTCACCATAGCAATGAAATCAGTTATAGCGGGAGAATAAACCGCTCCACCAGCACACGGCCCCATTATCAGTGATAATTGAGGGATTACTCCTGAAGACAACACATTTCTTTGAAAAATATCTGCATATCCCCCCAGCGATGCGACACCCTCTTGAATCCTAGCTCCGCCTGAATCATTCAATCCAATAATAGGCGCTCCTACTTTCATCGCATGATCCATGATTTTACATATCTTTTTAGCGTTAGCTTCAGACAATGATCCACCAAAAATAGTGAAATCCTGACTATAAACAAAGACAAGTCGGCCATGCACTAACCCGTAACCCGTCACCACGCCATCTCCTGGAAAAGCATCTTTTTTAGAATCAGAACTTTCATTGCGATGCTCGACAAAAATATCCCATTCTTCAAAACTATTCTTATCCAGAAGTAAATCTAATCTCTGTCGAGCAGTAAGTTTTCCTTTAGCATGCTGGGCGTCGATCCGCTTTTTACCGCCTCCCAATGAGGCTTTTTGCTTCTTTGCTTTTAATTTTTTATTGAGATCATTCATAGATAAAATGCCTACTCACTAGCTTATCAATGCAAGAACTTTTTTAGCGACATGATGGATACTTTCATCAGGCCCAAAAATTGCGGCGACACCATTCTCCTTTAAAAAAGGTCGATCATTTTCAGGAATAATTCCACCACATACAACGATAATGTCATCAGCCTTATTACTGGTAAGGCATTTGGTTAATTCTGGTATAAGTGTCTTATGCCCTGCCGCTTGCGAGGATATTCCTATAACATGGACGTCATTTTCTAACGCTTGTTTTACTACCTCCTCAGGTATTTGGAACATGGGGGCGATATCAACGTCAAATCCAAAATCTGCAAAAGCAGACGATATTATCTTTGCTCCACGATCATGACCATCCTGACCAAGCTTACAAACAAGGATTCTCGGACGCCGCCCATTTTTTGACAGAAACTCGTTTACCTCTGCAGTAACATCCATAAATTCGGCCTCACTGTTATACATCTCGCTGTATATCCCAGAATTCGACTGCGCAGATGCTCTGTATCTGCCCCAAACATTTTCAAGTGCTAAACTTATCTCTCCCACAGTGGCTCGGCATCGCGCCGCTTCAATAGCTAGTTCAAGTAAATTATGTTCATCATTCAGAGCACCTTCTTCAAGTTTTTCGAGCGCTTTTCCGCATTTTTTCTGATCTCTATTTAGCTTTAATTTTTCAAGCCGCTTTAATTGATTATCTCTGACAAACTCATTATCGATATCAAAAACATCAACCTTTGAATGATCATCTCCTACGTATTTATTGACTCCAACAATGACATCTTCACACCTATCTATTGCTGCCTGCTTTTTAATTGCCGACTCTTCAATTTGAAGCTTCGGTAATCCCGATTCCACGTATTTCGTCATCCCTCCTGAATTGAAAATTTCGTCGATTAGAATACACGCTCTATCAAACAAATCTTGCGTAAGCGATTCCACATAATAAGATCCTGCCAAAGGATCAACAGTTTTAGTTAAACCAGCCTCCTCTTGAAGAATCAATTGAGTATTTCTGGCTATTGCGGCAGATTGTTCAGTGGGCAGTCCCAAAGCTTCATCAAATGAGTTCGTATGAAGTGATTGTGTTCCACCTAAAACTGCGGACAGCGCTTCGATTGTAGTTCGAATTACATTATTATATGGGTCCTTGCTGGTTAGACTCACACCTGAAGTCTGACAGTGCATTCGGAGAATTAGGGATTTTTCGTCGCTTGGCGAAAATCTTTGCTTCATATACCGAGCCCAAAGTAGCCTCGCTGCTCTTAACTTTGCAACTTCCATAAAGAAATTCATTCCCACTGCAAAAAAGAAGGATAACCTTGGAACGAAGTCATCAGGATTTAAGCCTCTCTCTGTCGCTAATTGGACGTATTCCAAGCCGTCAGATATTGTGTACGCAAGCTCTTGCACTCCATTTGCTCCTGCCTCATGCATATGGTAGCCAGAGATAGAGACTGGGTTAAACTTTGGCATATGTTTAGTAGTAAACTCTAAAATATCAGAAACAATTCTCATTGATGGCTCAGGAGGATAGATGTAAGTATTTCTAACCATAAATTCTTTTAAAATATCATTTTGCAAAGTCCCAGAAAGCTGATCGAGTGGAGTGTCTGTCTCCTCTGCCACAACAATGAAGTTTGCCATGATAGGTAGCACTGCTCCGTTCATGGTCATTGAGATTGAGATCTCATTCAGTGAAATACCATCGAAAAGTAGTTTCATATCCTCTACTGAGTCTATCGCAACACCGGCCTTGCCAACGTCTCCCTTGACACGAGGATGATCAGAGTCGTATCCACGATGCGTTGGCAAGTCAAATGCAACCGATAATCCCTGTTGTCCAGCTGCCAAATTTTTTTTGAAAAATGCATTAGAATCTTGTGCAGTTGAAAAGCCAGCATATTGACGTATGGTCCAAGGCTTTCCGAGATACATAGAAGATCTTGGCCCTCTCAAAAAAGGTTCAAGTCCAGGTAGAGCGTCAATACTTTTAGAATTTTTTATATCATCAAAGGTGTAAATGGGCTTTATTGGGATACCCTCTGCTGTATCCCAGACTAGCCCATTAAGGCTTGTTTGCTTTGTCTCTTTGAGAACTCTTGCTTCCCATTTTTTAAGGTCAGCATAATTAGGATGTTTCATGCTAAATTTATTTTAAAGTTATAGATACTTAACACCAGTTAACCATAAAATGGTGGTATAAAGAAATAGATACGCTGACTCTCGCAGATTTCAATCTGATATTTTAATTTAATAGATTATTTATGATAGATAAAGACAGTTTAAGGTTAACACAATACAGCTCTGGCGGGGGTTGTGGCTGCAAACTAGATCCTGATTACCTAAAAAAAATAATCAATTTAGACAAAAAAAAGTCTTTGAATAATAATCTGCTAGTTAGTAATACGTCTAGTGATGATGCCGCTGTATATGATTTAGGAGATGGGACTGCAATAGTAAGTACGACAGACTTTTTCACACCCATTGTTGATGACCCATTTGTTTTCGGTCAGATCGCGGCTACTAATGCTTTGAGCGATATATACGCAATGGGCGCATCACCTCTGATGGCACTCGCAATATTAGGCTGGCCCAAATCAAAACTTTCATCTAATGCCGCAAGCGCTGTTCTTGACGGCGCCAAAAAAGCATGCAGAGACATTAATATTGAAATTGCTGGCGGGCATTCTATCGAATCATCAGAGCCGATATTTGGATTGAGTGTTACGGGTCGAGTCAAATGCACAAATATAAAAAGAAATTCTGAGGCTCAGACTGGAGATGTTATATTTTTAACAAAACCATTAGGTATTGGGTTACTTACATCAGCCGCTAAAATGGGAATTTTGTCGTCAAAAGATAAAAACAAAGCAGAAAAAGTCATGACAAAAATCAATTCTGTAGGTGAGATTTTAGGCAACACAGATGCCGTTTCAGCAATGACAGATGTTACAGGTTTTGGTCTTTTGGGACATTTGATAGAGGTCTGTGAGTCAAGTGAAGCCTCGGCAGCACTCTCTTATAACAAACTTCCTCTAATTAGTGATTTTTTAAACCAATATGCAGGTCAAAATTGTGAAACCGGTGGCGGTAAAAGAAATTGGACGAGCGTCAAAGAAAAAGTTCAATGCGCTGATGAAAATAAAAAGATAGTTCTCTGCGATCCTCAAACGAGTGGAGGATTATTAGTTTGTGTTAGATCAGAGAAAGTAAAGGAAATAACCGCTCTTCTGGAGAAGTATGGGCTTTACAGTCAACCTGTCGGATATTTATCCAAACACATCACTGGTGAAAAATATGTCAAGGTCTTACCTTGACTAATAAACAACTCATTCAAGAAAATGAATTAAAGAAATTGATAATTAATCAATATTCATTTATTGACGTTCGCTCACCCAACGAATTTTTGAAAGGTTCAATCAGAAACGCTGTAAACATACCTATCCTGTCAAATGATGAGAGACATAAAGTTGGCATCTGTTTTCAAAGGCATGGTCAAGATGCAGCTATTGAACTTGGAAACAAAATTGTTTCGGGTACTAAGAAAGATAAACTAGTCGAAAAATGGTCAACGTTCGTTAGGCAAAAGCCAAACTCCATAATTTACTGTGCACGAGGTGGCTTGAGATCTGAAATATGCCAAACTTGGCTGAATCAAAATAATATTGAATGCTCTCGATTAATTGGAGGGTATAAAACTATAAGAAATTTTCTTCTTAGCGAGTTGAAAAAAATTTGTATGTCTCAAAAACTTTTTCTTTTATCTGGGACAACTGGCTCGGGCAAAACTGAATTATTAAAAAACATTAACCGTGCTGTCGATCTGGAGAGAATCGCTAATCATAAAGGGTCCAGCTTTGGGAAGCCTTTAAATGAGCAGCCTGCGCAAATCGATATTGAAAATGAAATTTGTATAAACTTAATTAAACTTACTAATAAAAACTCACGACCAATTTTGCTAGAAGACGAGAGCAGAAACATTGGTGCCCGTCATTTACCTCTAGAATTATCCCAAGCGATGGAAAAAAGCCAAATGGTTCTGGTTGATGTTTCATTTAAGGAAAGAATCGATTTGCTCCTACGTGAGTATGTTGTGGAAAGATATAAGGATACATTAAAGTTCTATAGAAACAGCCCCCGCGCAGATCTTGAATTTTCTAATCATCTTATATCAAGCTTAAAACGTTTAGAAAAAAGGTTAGGTGGAGATAAAACTAAGAAAATCTTGAAGCTGTTGGAGACAGCCTTAAAAGTTCAAAAAAGAGATAACTTTCAAAGCCATCGAAAATGGCTCGAGGAAATTACTACGTCATACTACGATCCACTTTATGAGTTTAAACTTGAAAAAAGAAAGGATCGTATTTGCTTCAGGGGAAATCATAAAGAAGTTTTGGATTGGTTGAAGGATAAGCAAAAAATACAAGTTAACTGACAGCAAAAAGTCATAAGCTTTACTCGTGGCAACTAGCTGGAATTTATATTGGGGACAGAATGCTTAAAAGGATCATAAAATCAAGTATACTAATCCTTGGATTACTTATATCTCTATATCTCGCCACGATAACTATAATAAAAGCCCTTATTGATCCGAACGACTATATTGATGCGATCAAAGGTAGCCTTTCAAGTAATAACGTAAGACTTACATCGCCGATTGAGATCCGGTGGATGAGTTTTCCATCTCTGGGTCTAATTTCAAATAATATTAACATCGTATCTGATAGTCAGATTAAAGGAAATATCGATGAAATATCTGTGACTCTCGATTTGACTTCTCTTCTGACAATCCCAAGTAAAGGGCTAGTTGGGCTGAAATTTAATGTCGATGCTAAAGATGGAGAGATATCGTTTAACAGTTCTGGTGTTGATTTGCCAATTAAAGTCTCTGATCTCAACATATCTTTAGCTGGAGTTTCATCTGAATTGGAACATTTGGATATTAATTTTACCGGAGAAATTCTGAATCAATTTGATGTTAAGGGCAGTGCAAATTTTGGAAAGCAAGTCAGTTTTGATGACGAATTAATCGTAAATCTTTCGAACTTGAATCTTAATATTGATTTGATCGATATTGAAGGCAGTTTAAATATAAATCTTAACAAACTTAAAATTAATGGGAACTTGGAAATCATTGATCTAAAGGCGTCAGAGCTGATCGCAAAATTAAAATCATATTTCCCTCTCTTAAAGTTACCAACATTCAAAAATAAAAGTGCGTTTTCTAATCTTTCATTAAAATCAAATTTCTCTATCGAGCCGCAAGGTTTTTCAAAATATTTTCATATTCTTAGAGTTGATGATCAGATGATTGAGATAGAATCTGAGACAGACCTAAAACTAGGGACAATGAAGACCTATATTCAAGCCGATAGCATAAACCTGGATAAGTACTCAACACAAAATACTGGTGACAATAGCTATGAATTTCTCCTTTCGAGCATGGCAATCCCCTCTTACATTTGGAAACAAAAGAGTGTTACTGAAATCAATGTAAATAAATTAATCTTGGGAGATATTTTGAGTGAAAATAATTTACTGCTTCTCGAAAACACACGTGATGTCGTTAAGGTAGTGTCTCTGAACACTAATATAATGGAGGGTGATATAAACGGGGTCGGAATATTTAATTTAAATTCTGAGTTGGATTTTAATTTTAGGACACAAACTAACCTAATACCGGTCAAACAGATTTTAAGGGCTCTAAACATACCTGGTGATCTTAACGGATTTTTGAACTCAACTATTTCTTTATCGGGATCTGCATACAATGCAAACTTTTCGAGCGGCAACGGATCATTTAAAATAGAAAATTTCTCGGTACCTGGCAAAAATATCGAAAATGAAATCTGTGAGTTCCTTCAACCAATATCTGGCTCTAACTACTCATCAAGCGCCAAAAGCCATACACTTTTCGATGAATTAACTGGTAATTTGTCTATAACAAATGACAATGTCCGATTTGATAACATACAAACCCGCCTCGGGAACATAGATGTTAAATCTAATGGTAATTTAGACCTTAACAATGACGAGTATAAATTTAACTTTAACATTCTTAACAAAACTACTCGCACTAGTGAAAATGGGTGTGCCATCCCGAAATCTTTTAGCGATCTAACTTTGCCAATTTCATGTGCTGGAATTCTAAACCAAACATTTTTAGTACAACAAAACTGTAACATTGATTCCTCAATCTTGGAGAACCTACTAAAGAAAAATGTCATAAATAGCTTGAAGCCACGGTTGAATTCGAATCTGGAAATACTCAAAAATATCTTCAAATAAACGGCCGGGTAAATATGTAGTGGCATTAACAATATTTCAAAAGCGAATCTTAGAGTGGTACAAAAAAGATGGTAGAAAAGATCTACCATGGCAAAAAAACATCAATCCATACAGAGTCTGGGTGTCTGAAATAATGCTTCAACAAACTCAAGTAAGCACTGTTCTCCCATACTACAATAGGTTTATGTCTTCATTTCCAACTATCCAGAAATTAGCAGCAGCGCCGCAGGATATTGTAATGCAGCATTGGTCTGGTCTTGGGTATTATTCCAGAGCACGGAATCTTCATCGTACTGCGAAATATCTAACTGATAATTCAGATGGAATTTTCCCTAATGAAATTGATGAGCTGATGAAACTTCCCGGAATAGGTAAAACAACAGCCGGCGCAATAAAATCCCTTGGATTTAAGCAGCGAGGTCCAATCCTAGATGGAAATGTAAAAAGAGTTTTATCCAGATATCATATGATAAAAGGTTGGTATGGAAATTCAAAAACTAATGATGAGCTATGGTTTTATGCGGAAAAACATACACCTTTCACTTTTATTAGAGAATACACACAAGCAATCATGGATATTGGAGCAACCGTCTGCAAAAAAAATAATCCTAAGTGCTGTTCATGCCCAATATATTCAGACTGTAAGGCACGAAAGAATGACAAAATACTAGATTACCCAGAGAAAAAACCTAGGCGAAAAGTGCCTGAAAAGTTCTGCTTCTTTATTCTCATCAAAAATCAAAAAAATGAAATTTTACTTGAAAAAAACTATTACCAAGGAGTTTGGCAAGATCTTTGGGTCCCACCAAAATGCAAAATCATTGAAGAAATGGATGACATATGCAGCAGACTAAACTTGAAAGTATTGAGCTATAATGTATTAGATCAAAAAAAACATGTTTTTAGTCACTTTAAACTGATGTACAAAACAATAATAGTTAGTGTTGTGGAAAAAAAGAGCCAAAAACATGATAAACAAAAATTTTGGTATCGCCTGAACGACGAGTTGAAAATTGGGGTACCAGCTCCAATAAAATTATTATTGGACAACTTGCGTGAAGAGACCTATACAAAGGAGGCAAATAATGTCGCGATTAATAATGTGTCGTCTTTTTAAAAAGGAACTACCCGGCTTAGAGTATCCTCCATTTCCAGGACCTGCAGGATCAGAGATATTTGAGAATGTGTCGAAAGAAGCCTGGTCAAAATGGATCGCGCATCAAACCACTTTAATAAATGAGAAAAGATTGAATATGATGGATGTCGAGTCCAGGAAATACTTATCTGAGCAAAGAGAGAAATTCTTGCGCGGTGAGGATGTAGATCAAGCAGAAGGCTTCATTTCGACAACAGAATAATGGCTTGACGAATTTCTATTCAGAGGATTTAATACGCAGTCTCTAAATATGTCCACATAAAAATGCCCAGATAGCTCAGTCGGTAGAGCAAAGGACTGAAAATCCTTGTGTCGGTGGTTCGATTCCACCTCTGGGCACCACGGAAAAGAACTTATAGCAATATTCCGAATTAACTGGAAATACAATTAGCTTTTCTTCTGGCTGCTCCAACCAAGACTTAAACACTTCTTTATTCAAGCTTGTCATAATGGTGGCTTTATTAAGTTTTTATTTCTTTTTCTTTATAGTGTTTTTAAATCTTAGTGGAAAATGTCGCGACTAAGAACTTTAGTATGCTGTAAAATTCATGTAACAACAGACGATTATCTTAGATCAAAAAGTATGGATGTGGGAATCTCATGAACGTCAAAAAAATACAAATTTTTATATTTTATTTCGTAGGTATGGGTCATCTATCATTATCACACGAGTTATCAGAAAGCCCTGTATATATCAAACCACTTATAGACAAAATTTCGCCTGCACCTTGGACATCACTGAAAGCAGAAGATGAAGACTCAAAATTCCATTTTGCTATTATTTCCGATCGAACTGGCAGAGAGCGAACGGGAATATTTGGATCAGCGATGGAGAAAGTTGCACTAATGCAGCCAGCATTTGTGTTGAGTGTCGGTGACCTCATAGAGGGCTATGTAGACGATAAAGAAACGGTTATCAGAGAATGGGATGAGCTGGACCGATTCGTGGAAAAACTTGACGCTCCGTTTTTCTACACTCCGGGTAATCATGATTATTCAAATCAATCCATGGCAGATGTATGGCGCGAGCGTTATGGCGCAAATTACTACAGTCTTCTTTACAAAGATGTTTTATTCGTAGTGCTTAACTCTGGTCTTTTTGATAGGCGCGGATTCGATGGACACGGGCAGCGCCAGGGTGATTGGGATGAAGAGCAATTATTACAACTAAAATGGCTTGAGACTACCCTTAAAGAATACAGTGATGTTCGTTGGACATTTTTAATAATGCATAGACCGTATTGGCGTTTTAACTGGAAGCGCACCATAATTCCTCAGGGAACTAAAGGACCTTGGAAGAGACATACAGACATAATACCGGAATGGGTTCGTGTTGAGGAAATGCTCGAAGATAGAAACTACACTGCATTCGCGGGGCATTTACATAGTTATGAATATTCAGATTCATCCAACGAGTATCACACTCATGAGAAAATTTCCCTGGCCACCACAGGAGGAATCTCTAATTTGAGGGGTTTACAATATGGAGAGTTTGATCATTTTGTTTGGGTAACAATGAATGAGGATAGACCTGTTATCGCGAACATCCTTCTTGATGGAGTCTTTGATAAAAATCCTGCAATGCCTAATAAAAGACCCTGGTGGGTAGATTCCGATGATAACTCTAAATCTAAAAACAGTAATTAGTCACACCATAGTGGGTCTGGATGCAGTCGCATTACTATGCAAAATTAGGATAGTAATAGCTGAAGGTTGTGAATATCTCAAATTTAGATAATCTGTACTATAAATAAAGTTACAAATTTAAGGTTGTGTTAACTATGGATCTACTTATTCCATTAATTGGAATTTGTGCTTTACTTTTACTCGGTGCGTTATCGTCCTCTAATTGGAGGTCAATCAGTCTCCGAACGGTTTGCCCGGCATTTCTCCTTCAAGTTTCTTTAGGTGGGTTAATGATTTATTTGCCTGCAGGGAGAGAGGCTTTGGCTCTTATCTCATCTTTGATAAGTAATCTATTATCATTTTCAAAATCCGGTGCTAAATTTGTCTTTGGAGACTTGGGTGATGCAGACTTGGGATTTTTTTTCGCTTTTCAAGTTTTACCGATTGT
>CACLAG010000037.1:0-12988 GCA_902604945.1 uncultured SAR92 cluster bacterium
ATCATCTTTTTTTAATCCTAAAGCTCTCAATCCATGCGCGCACTTTGCAACCTTAATAAACAACTCTTTATACGAAAGAGCAACGCGCTCACCATTTTCTATAATAGAGACAATTGCTGTTTTCTCGCTTCGATTTCTTAATAAATTTTCTGCAAAATTTAATCTCGATCCATCAAACCACCGGGCTCCACTAAACTGATTTTGATTTAGAACAACTTGGTTGAAGTATTTTGAGAATCTCACTTCCGCAAAATCCCATATCAACTTCCAAAACTGATCTGGTTTGTTCACGGACCATTTGTGCATGTCGCTATAAGAATCAAACGACAAACCTTCAGTTTGGTAGACTAAATCTTCAAACTTTTTGAGATTACTTTCGTTAACACGCTGCTCAGAGGGCAGCCAAAGTGGGCGACTTTCAGACATGATAAATTAAATCTAAAGTGCCGTCTTTTTAAGTACTTTCATATCCCAATCACCATACACTAACTCTCCATCTAAAAGAGTCAAAACCACATTTGCCTCAGAAATTTCAGTCTCGGGAATCTTAAATAGGTTTCTATCTATAACGATTAGATCTGCGTACTTATTAACCTCAATAGAACCTGCATCATTTTCCATAAAGTTTACATAAGCTCCATTGATGGTATAGGCTGCAATTGCGTCCGCTAAATTTATTCTTTCGTGCATCAAAAAATCATCACTTTGATTTGTGAGAGGGTCCTTCCTAGTTATTGCAGTTTCGATACCCAACATTGGATTTCCCGAGGTAACAAACCAATCACTCCCAAATGCAACGACTGCTCCAGTTCTGAGAATACTGCCAATTGGATAAAGCCACTTGCTTCGCTCTGGCCCAAGTTTTGGCATAGTTAGCTCAGTAATAAATTGATCAGCCCAAGCCCAATATGGCTGAAAATTTGCTACCACATTAAGATCTCTCAATCTCCCAACATCGTCCGGATTAAAAAGTTCGATATGCGATAAATGATGTCGACTGTCTCTAACCCCATTTATCTTTGCGGCATTCTCCAGTGAGTCAAGTGACTGACGAATAGCTGCATCACCAATAGCATGAAAGTGCAACTGAAAGCCCATGGAATCGAGTTTTAAAACGATTTCGTCTAAGAGTTCAGGCGTGATTAGTAGTTCACCTTTATATTTGTCCTCTCTATCCAAATAGGGTTCTAAAAGAGCCGCAGTATGAACCTCTAAAACACCATCGAGCCATATTTTTACTGAGGTAGCCGTAAATCTTGGCGACGAGAATTTTTCTCTTGATTTGATAATTCGCTCAATCTGCTCCATGCCAAGATCAGTATTCCACACTAAAGCACCAATGACTCTAAGTGTCAGTGATCCAGACTGATCCGCTTCTAAATATGTCGGTCCTCCAACATATGCTTCTTTCCCATCTAATTTTAAAAGTGCATCTTGAACAGATGTTACTCCGAACTGATTCAAGTATTTTTGTCCGTAATCAAGGGCAGCTCGCATTTGAGTTTTCGAATAATCAGGTCTCTTATCAAAAACAAGGTTCATTGCACTATTCTCTTGCACGGTTCCACTAGGCTCGTTTGTGCCAGGATATCTATCTATCCGTCCACGAGCGGGATCGACTGTAGATGAGGTAATCTCAGCCATTTCTAGCATTTTTGAATTAACCCAGAGCTGATGACCTGTGGCTGACTTCAAAATCACAGGTTTATCTGGAACTACCGAATCAAGAATCTTTTTATCAGGCAACCCATTTTTAAAAGTATCCATGGTCCAACCACCACCATCAATAAAGCTTGCTCCCTCCGATAATTTGGCACAATCTGCGACAATCTTCATATAGTCTTCGATAGACTTTCCATCGTGAAGACTACATCCCATATATGCCATCCCAGCTTCTATCGGATGAACATGTGAGTCTTGGAATCCTGGCATTAGCATTCTGTTCTCTAAATCAACTAACCTAGTTCCCTTTCCCTTAAATTTCATTACATCAGAATCGTTCCCCACATAAATAATCTTGCTGCCTCTTACCGCCACTGCTTGCGCCCAAGATCGATTTATATCTACCGTATAAACCTCACCGTTAAAAAATATGATATCTGCTGTGTCAGATGAGTCACTTTGATCTACCTCTTTGACAGCTTCAACGCCGCAACCAAGAAGTAAAAGCAATACAATATAGAAACCAAAACTTCTAAATTTTAAAGGTGAGTGCATATAGGACATATTATTACTCCTCTGTGATCGACAGCATGGATCAGGAAATAAAATTATAAAATCATGGTAGCATAAGCGGAAAGACCGTTAAAATAATCGTAAAACAATGGAAAAATCACTCAATAATCATATAAAGAGATTTGCGCTAGTTTTTTTTCTTACAATCTTAATCCCCTCTATAAGTCTCTCTGACAAAAGAAATATTAATTATGTGACCGATATTGATATTGATATTGATGAAAATAATACATACGACGCCTTGACTGATGGTCTATTAATTCTGAGGTTTATGTTCGGTCTCTCCGGAGAAAGCCTTGTATCCGGAGCTCTTGGAGCGAATGCTGAGGTCACCTCAGCCACCGCAATAGAATCAAAACTTGAGGCAATGGGGAGTGGTCTTGATATTGATCAAGATGGTGAAGTCAATGCACTCACAGATGGTCTTCTTATCTTAAGATTTCTTTTTGGATTAACAAACAGTTCCCTTACCTCTAGCGTTCTGGGACAGAATGCTCAGCGCACCAATGCATCAGACATTTCCGATTACCTAACGTCTTTAGTCGATAATGAAAATACACTACCAAATAATCAACCGAACATTATCCTTATAATATCTGATGACATGGGTTTAGATTCGTCATCTCAGTATAATTACTCGTCACAACTGCCAACAACTCCATTTCTTGATGGATTAGCTGAGAATGGACTTGTTTTTGATAATGTCTGGGCAACACCAGCATGTACTCCCACAAGAAGCTCTATAATAACTGGTAAGTATGGCGTTAATACCGGTGTGACGAGCGTCGGTGATGAGCTATCCGCTAGCCATAAAATTCTTCAACAACATCTCAAGGAAGATAATAACACCGTCGAGTATGTATCTGCCTTAGTAGGGAAGTGGCATTTAGGAGGAGGTTCGCCAAGTCCGAGTCACCCAAATTCTCTTGGCCTGGATTATTATGCGGGTCACCTGAGAGGGTCAATTCAAGATTACGAAAATTGGCAGCTTACTATAAATGGTGAGACCACTACGAGCACCACTTACCATACCACTGCTGTAACTGACATAGCGATAGACTGGATAAATGAGCAAAATAATCCTTGGTTTCTGTGGTTGGCTTATGCAGCGCCTCATACGCCATTTCACCTTCCTCCAGCAGGGCTTCATTCACAAAATTTATCAGGCTCTGAGACAGATATAAATGCTAATCCTCGGAATTATTATTTAGCTGCAATCGAAGCTATGGATACAGAAATCGGAAGAATGCTAAAAAATTTGGATGAAGAGACTTTAGAAAACACAACAATAATATTTATTGGTGATAATGGCACTCCCGGTCGTGTGAGAGATCGTTCAATCTATGCAAATGGAGCGAAAGGCACCCTATACGAGGGAGGCCTTGCTGTGCCCATGATTATTTCCGGCGCGGGCGTAAATCGCGTGGGTGAAAGAGACGATAATCTCATAAACAGCACAGATCTTTTTGCGACAATAATTGATATCGCAGGAGGAAATGTAAGCGAAGTCCATGATGATAGCGTCAGCTTCGCCAGTCTTTTAAAATCAGACGGTAATTCTGTCAGAGCTTTCAGCTATTCTGATTATTCGAGCGACTCAACCCAAGGATGGGCAATACGAAATAAAAATTACAAACTGATCAGTACTAATTCAGGACAACAGCTATTTAATCTTGCAACGGATCCATCTGAGAGTTTAGATTTGATAGATAACAGTGATTACTCCGATGTCTTAGGTGATCTTGTATCTCTTGCGAACGAAGTGAGATCAAATTCTACTGAACCATCTGAACCACATGAAACTATTGATATAACGGATAAAATTTTTACCTCAAGGGTGGCAAATTGCCAAGAGTATATTGCAACATATTCCTCTAGCGTTACGGACGTTTTTAGATCAATCGCATTCACGGGAGATTTAGTGATCTCAGGTTCTGGCAATAAATGCATCCTCCAGTCTAATGGAGTACCCAATCATAATTTTAATGATGGTAATACCGGTTTTCCAAATGATTTAACTGCACAAAATCAATCCTATGAGATAACCGCTGCCCCTGAATTTGCTAATACGTTAACCTATTTGCGGATCGGAACAGATAATGGTCTTATGCTAAACGGAGTCAAAATTGATCTTCTAGCTGCAGCCTGTTTTGGTGTTGGCAATGAGAGAACAGGTTGCTTCGATATGGATAACCCTTGGCGATTTGATCCATTACATCCTGCGAACGGGTTTAGAGTTGATAGTCATAACGCTCACGTCCAACCAAATGGCAGCTATCACTATCACGGATCACCCAATGCAATGTTTAACTCAGTTTCAGCAGTTATCTCCCCCGTTGTCGGCTTTGCTGCTGACGGGTTTCCAATATTTGGTTCATGGTTTGACGATAACGGTGTAATCAGAAAAGCTCAAACAAGCTATCGATTAAAATCAGGAGATCGAGAAAGTGTAGACGGTTATGACACTCCATCTGGCAGTTATGATGGTAAATTTCGTCAGGATTACGAATTCGTTGAAGACTCAGGGGATTTAGATGAATGTAATGGTATGACAAAAGATGGAGTATATGGTTACTACATTACAGAGGAATTCCCATATATATTGGCATGTCTCAGAGGGCAAAGTGATGCTACCTTTGAATAACTTGAGACCAGACTCGAAGTTTAAAGATGCATACATCTTTGAATCGTAAACTTGGTTATTACAAAAGTTTTCACTGGATTTTCATCCTCTTTCTTTCGATCATTTCAATATTTCAGCAATGTATTGCACTAGATTTCGCGTGTTCTGCAAAAGTCGGTGATATTTCTATCAAGATCAAAGATTATAAAAATCGTATTCATGGTTTTTGGCTCGGTCAAAATATTGGAAATTGGACTGGGTTGATAACCGAAATGGATAAAATCGGTACACAAGCAACTATGCCATTTTATACCGACAATGATTGGGGGAAAGCTGACCAACGAGCCTTTTGGGGTGAATTTGTTCCACATTCGTCTGAAATTAATTTCTACCTCGTAGCAGAAGGCAATCATTGGGGTGCGGATGATGATACAGATATGGAATATCTTTATGCTCATCTCCATTCGACAAATCAAGCAACCAAGCTTACCCCCACCGAAATTCGAGATGGGTGGCTTAAGCATATATATTCGGAAGACGATGCCCCCTTTTATAGAAAATTTCCGTCATCTGAACCGGTAAAAGAAAACTTTCTTTGGGTTTCAAATGAAACTGCGAGAATTCTCATGGATAAAGGTGTTTATCCTCCAAAAACAAGCGATGCTAAATTGAATCCAAATAATTCGATGATAGATGCTCAACTGACAACAGAAATATTTGGTTTGCTTGCTCCAGCTAACCCAAAAGTAGCCCTAGAAATTTCAAGTCTTCCCATAATGACGACCGCCAGAGGTGATGCTGCATTGATTGCTAGCTTTTATGTGATTCTGCACTCTTTGGCTATTGATCTTTACCCTGATGAGGATTTAGGTAAGAATTTAAGAAGTTTTGCGAAAACCGCAAGCGCAGTTTTTCCGAATCAATCAACGCCTGCCAAAATTTTAAACTTTGTCCTAAATGATTATGAAAATAATAATGATAAAAATAATTGGGAGTCTACAAGAGATAAAATCTATAAGAGGTACCAAATCCAGAGCAATGATGGATACACATACAAGAAACCTTTCGATGCCAATATTAATTTTGCTGCTAGTCTAGTGAGCTTATTCTATGGCAACGGAGATTTTAAACGAACAATACAAATAGCAACGCTCTCAGGTTGGGATTCAGATAATCCCGCTGCAACCTGGGGAGGTCTGCTTGGATTTATACTTGGAAAAGATAAAATCAAAATTTTATTTCCTGGTACTAATTTGTCTGAAACATTCTGGATTCACAGAACAAGAAGAAATTTTCCAACGTTTACTGATGGTGAATCAGGTGTTGATAGATTTTCTATAATGGCAGAGAGAGAAAGTAAAATTGCAGGGCAAATAATCAAAGAAAAAATGAATGGGTGCTTTGACAAAGAAAAAGAACGTTGGATTTTTTCTGTAAACTAAGTCACTTTAACAAGAGAGGTTGTTATTTATGAGAAACATCAGTTTAATAATTGGTTTGGGGATCTTATTTTCAATGACTGCAAATTCATCTGATAATCCGTTAATTATTGACGTCCGAACTCTGGATGAATGGAATAATGGACATATAGAGGGCTCACACCACATAGAATGGCAAGTTATATCCGAAAATATTTTTGATTTAACGTCTGATTTTAATAAGAAGATCTACGTCTATTGCAGAAGTGGCAACCGATCTGGAAAAGCAAAAAACATGCTGAACGCACTTGGCTTTGATAATGTAATAAACGCTGGTGGAAAAGAAGAGGCAGAGAGTCTCATCAAGTCTCTTGATTATAGTAAGTGAAGTTAACCTAAAATCCTCTATTTTTGACTAATGCAGTTTAAAGCTTGTTCCAAATCTAGCTGCAAATCTTCATAAGTTTCAATGCCTACAGAAAACCTTACTAAACCATCCACTATTCCAATTTCATCTCTAACCTCTTTTGGCACTGACGCGTGAGTCATGATTGCTGGATGTTCAATTAAGCTCTCAACACCGCCTAAGCTCTCAGCTAGAGAAAAAACTTTGGTATTTTCCAAAAATTTTTGTGATGCAGGAAGACCTCCCTTTAATACAGCGGTAATCATCCCACCAAATCTATGCATTTGCCTTTTGGCAATGTCGTATTGCGGATGAGAGACTAAACCCGGATAGATTACCTTTTCTATCAAAGGATGATTATCCAAATATTGTGCTAATCTCGAAGCACTATCACAGTGTTTCTCCATCCTAACTGCTAATGTCTTTAAGCTTCGAAGCAATAGAAAACTATCGAAAGGACTTAATATCCCTCCAACTGAATTTGATAGATAAAATAGTTGATCCGCTAAATCTTCTCTGTGCTTTGCGCATACCGTCACTCCTCCAACAACATCTGAATGCCCATTCAAATATTTTGTTGCAGAGTGGACAACAATATCAATACCAAAATCTAAGGGTTTTTGAATAAATGGAGAGCAAAATGTGTTGTCACAGACGCTAATAATATTATTGGCTTTTGCAAATTTAGCAATTTCTGCAAGATCGACTAACTTTAATAATGGATTGGTTGGACTTTCTACCCAAATCATTTTGGTATTTGGTTGAACAGCATCCTCTAGTTTACTTAAATCACTTAAATCTACGAAACTAAAATCAAGACCTGCCGATCTTTTTCTCACATTCTCAAACAGCCTGTAAGTCCCTCCGTAAAGATCATCCATAGCAATAACATGATCGCCAGAATTTAAAATTTCCAAAACTGTGCCTATAGCGGCCATTCCTGATGCAAAGGCATAACCCATCGAACCATTTTCCAACGAAGTAATACACTCTTCCAGAGCTTTTCGTGTCGGATTATGACTTCTCGAGTATTCATAACCTTGATGGACACCAGGACTCTCCTGCACATATGTTGAGGTGGCATATATCGGAGTCATGATTGCTCCATTACTGGGGTCAGGGACTTGTCCTGCGTGGATAGCTTTAGTTTCAAATCCACTATTTTTCGAAATCTTCGACATCATAAAACCTTAAACATGTTGATCAACTTTTGTACGATAATGATTTATTAAATCGACTTTTGTTACAAAGCCTACAAATTTTTCACCATCATATATGATTGCAACTTTGCCTTGCGTCAAGACTTCAATTAACTCATCTTCAGATGCACCTATCTGAAGAGTATCTAAGTCAGTAACCATAAAATCGGAGACTGGTTTTTTGAAAGAAGTCCTATCATTTTTAACACTAAATAATAAATCTTCCTCATCGATGACACCCACCAAATCTTTTTGCTCCAAAACTGGGATCTGAGAAATATCGGATGCTCGCATTCTGTTATATGCAGTCATGAGGGTATCGCTCGGCTGGACATAAATTATATCTCCCTCATCTGCTCTCCGATTTACCAAATCAGATAGATCACCCCTTTCACTCACATCAAGCAAATCATTATCTTGCAACCATGATTTATTGAATGCTTTTGATAAATATTTATTTCCAGTATCACATATAAAGGTTACAACTTTCTTCTTCGTAGTCTGCTTTTGACACCATTTTACAGCGCCAGCAACTAGAGTTCCTGTAGAGGAACCACCTAGAATGCCCTCCTCTCGAACTAAAATTTGCAAAGTTTGAAAAGCTTCCTTATCCGAGACCACTACGGCATCATCCAAAAGATCTACATTTAGATTATCAGGAATAAAATCTTCACCCACCCCTTCAACCAACCAAGATCCACCGTCATATGAAAACTCTCCTTTTATCACTGCATCTGCAACAATTGAGCCTTCTGGATCTGCAGCAACCATTTGTATTTTCGGGTCTTTCTGTCTGAAAAATTCTGCCATCCCTGTCAGAGTCCCTCCCGATCCTACACCAGCAACTACGGCATCTAGATCTCCTGACATTTGCTCATAAATCTCAGGTCCTGTTGTTGTTCTGTGGATCATTGGATTTGCCGGGTTACTGAATTGGTTCGCTAGAAAACTTCCAGGGGTTTCAGCAACTACTTTTCTTGCAACATTGTGATAATACTCAGGGTGACTCTCCGGGACATCAGAGCGAGTCAAAATAATTTCGGCTCCCAAACCCTCGAGGTGCAGTATTTTTTCCCTACTCATTTTATCAGGTATCACTAAGATAATTTTATATCCTTTCAATGCGGCAACAAGTGCTAGTCCAATTCCAGTATTTCCTGCAGTCGCTTCAATTATCGTTCCGCCTGGTTTTAACTCACCCGATTTTTCAGCATCTTCTATAATTGCAAGACCAACTCGATCTTTAATTGATCCACCGGGATTTTGAGACTCTAATTTGACAAAAAGTTCACATGGACCAACGTCAAAGCAATTTAACTTCAACATAGGAGTGTTCCCAATTAATGAAAGAAGGGATGAATTTATTTCCATATTATTAAATATTTTCCTTAAAAATTAGCTGTAAGTAATTTTTTATTAAAAGAATTGATTTGGCGTAAGTATACTCTGAAACGCACCGATAATCTGATAGTATTGTGGTTTTATTTGTATCTGGTCTCTAAGGGTAAATTTATATGAACAAAGAAACAAGAACAGAAATAGAGGCAGCAGTGTTTAGACGGCTTTTGAATCATTTAGATCAACGAAAAGATGTACAGAATATCGATTTGATGAACCTTGCGGGGTTTTGCCGAAATTGCCTGAGCAAATGGTATGTCAACGAATGCAAAAACCAAGGCGAGGACGTCTCATATGACAAGGCGAGAGAGTTGGTGTACCGGATGCCTTATATTGAATGGAAGACAAAATATCAAACTCCAATCTTGTAGTTGTAAAAATTGTAAACTCAGTTTGCAATGAGCCCTAAAGATAGAATCCAATCTCGGTAACCTGAATATCTGCAACGTGGTCACGGCCATACGCCACAACCCCAAGACTTCTTATTGATTTTGGATTTACACCCTTACCCAACCATGATCCCGAGGGTTTAAAAGAATCTAATGGAAGAAAAATCTCTGTCCATTCATTGCTTGTCGAAAATACACTTTGATAATACTGCCAAGGCAACATCGTCCCGCGAGTCCTCAGATGTATAAAATATTTTTCCCCATTTCCTCTAACTTTTAAATATACACCCTCAATATTTTTATCAAGTTTCTCATTAAGAGTGCTTCTAAACTGGATGAAACCACCATTATTTTCTGTGCTGACATTACCAGTCATCTTTGCATAAACTTGAGTGCCATCATCCTCTAATACAACGTCCCCAGAAGAGATGCCTCCCATCACACTATCTGCTACGAAGTTCCAATCAACTTTAGGGCTCGGACTAAAATCATCAAGCATTATGAGTTCTTTTGATAGGACCAATGATGAATACCCCAAAGAAAATAAAATTACAAATGACAATAATGACTTACTTTTACAAGTTTGCACAATTTCACCTCTGCTTGTATTGAGTCGGGCAATATGCCCTATTTACACTCTTATCCCTTAGAGAAAAATGTTTTGTTTTTCTTCCCGCTACTCTCTCACGCCAGAGCTTGAACGATGATTTCTTGAGAGAATTCTGCATTACCTTAATAACCTCGCCCTCAGAGAGACCGAATTCAAAAGAAATCGCCTCAAAAGGCGTACGGTCTTCCCAAGCCATTTCAATAATTCTAGATAAATCACATTGGGACACTGTTAAATTCCGCATGATAACCATATTCATGAAAACCTTATTAGACTATAGTACGCGTAACGAATTTACTTGTATCAAAATATGTCTCACCGCAGAAGAAGTGAAACTAAACATAATCATCACAGACTAAATGGTTTATACATCTGTAAGGCATTTGCTCTAATTATTATTTGCTCTTTTCTGGCCTCTTGTGGCGGTGGCGGTGGTTCACCAACAACTACGATACCACCAGAAACCACTCCTCCAGAGCCTGTAATCGGCACTACCACATACCCCGGAATTTCTTGGGAGGTTCGCGATCCTCAGGATGCAGGTGTCTCAGTTACTGGCATAAATGAAGCCCTAGACTACGCCTTTCGGGCTAATAAAAATACTCAAGGAGTAGTGATAATTAGGCACGGCGTTATCATCGGTGAAAGGTATGCGGATGATAAATCCGATAGTAGCTTAGCCACCAGTTGGTCGACAGGAAAATCATTCGCGAGTGCTCTAATAGGAATAGCTTTGGACAAAGGATATATTGCTTCTATAGATGAGCCTGCACACACTTATCTTCCAGAATGGGTTGGAACAGGAAAATCAGAAGTAACTATTCGGTCTATTTTAGAGATGCGTTCAGGACTTGGCGTGGGGTCTGGCGGTGATGCGAATATCTATTCTGGTGGCATAAATGGTGATCAGCTTGCTTTCGCGCTTAACCGAAATTTGCAATCGACTCCTCGTACACAAAATTGGTCATATTCAAATGCTGACTCAATGCTTTTGGCTGGAATTATTGAGGAATCTACTGGTCAAAGCGTACTTGATTTTGCTGACAGGGAGCTTTTTTCAAAAATTGATATGCAAGCAGACTGGTGGACAGATGAGTTAGGGCACGCAATGACCTACTGCTGCATTGATACTACCACGCGAGATTTTGCGAGATTTGGTCTTCTATTTGCTCGAAAAGGAAAATGGCGTAATGATCAATTGATCTCTGAAAGCTGGGTAGAGCAATCTACACGGGTCCCGAACGGAACAAATAATCAAGCGTATGCGCTGCAATGGTGGGTCAATCAGGATGAGGGATATTTTTATGCTGCAGGTCTTCATACAAATAACATATATGTTTTCCCTCAACTTGACCTCGTCGTCGTCAGAAATAGTGACTACTCAAAAATTGGGTCAAGTTCCATTAGAACTGGTAGTAATTATCACTCGACAACTCCCCCTTTAAATTGGTCTAATTCATCTTTTCTCCAACCGATTGTGAACGCTATAGATAACTGACATGAAACTATATTCCACTATTGATAAAGAAAAAGGTTTGATCGAATATACCGATAAAAAGCGATATCTATGGCTTGGGTCAGTTTTTTTCCCTTTGCTACCTCTATATTTTATTTCTGTATATCTCAAAACTAATAACGAGTTAATTTTTTTGATTCCCCTTTGTATTAGTTATATCGTTATACCTATCTTGGATTGGCTGGTTGGCGCTGACACGAGTAATCCACCTGAAGAAATAGTACCTCTGTTAGAAAATGATAAATATTATCGATATTTAACTTTTCTGACTGTCCCAATGCACTTCATCGTGCTGATTACTTGCGCGTGGACTGTTGGATCTCAATCTCTCTCGCTCTTTGGAGTGGTCCTTATGGCAATCATGGCTGGTGGATACAGTGGCATTGGCATCAATACAGCCCACGAACTTGGGCATAAAAATACGTGGATCGAAAAATTGCTAGCTAAATTTGTTTTAGCTGTTCCAGCGTATGGTCATTTTACAGTTGAACACAATAATGGTCATCATATTAAAGTTGCTACTCCAGATGATCCTGCAAGTTCAAGAATGGGAGAGTCAATTTATAAGTTTGCATTGCGTGAAATACCGTCTACTTTCAATCGTGCCTGGCAACTTGAGAAAAAAAATCTTAAGAAACTCGGCAAGTTTTCTTGGAGTTTTAAAAATCAAATACTTCAATCCTATTTCATTTCATTAGTTTTCCAAGGTTCATTGGTTCTCATTTTTGGAGTAGAGATGATTATTTTTCTTATCGTTCACAATGTTTGGGCTTGGTTTCAACTAACCTCTGCCAACTACATTGAGCACTATGGATTATTGCGTGAGAAAAAGGCCAATGGCCGATATGAAAGATGCAAACCTCATCACTCTTGGAATACAAATTATGTGTTAAGTAATGTTGTATTATTTCATCTAGAAAGACACTCTGATCATCATGCATATCCAGCTAGACGCTATCAAAGCTTACGTAATTTTAACAACATTCCAGAATTGCCAAACGGATATTTTGGAATGTACCTGTGCGCTTATTTCCCGTGGATATGGTTTAAGGTCATGGATCAGCGATTACTCAACCTACCTCACATTAATAGAAACTTGTCTAAAGTAAATATTTGCCCCAAAAAAAAGAGATTGCTTCTTTCAAAGTATAGCTAAATAGCCTGCTCCTTCGTCTGACTTAAAAATCTAACTAG
>CACLAG010000038.1:0-12667 GCA_902604945.1 uncultured SAR92 cluster bacterium
TATGGCAGCGGTATTGATGGATCAGATTTTACCAATGGTAATGTTGTTCGGATAACTACCTCTGGCGCAGAGGGTGCACCCATTACTTTAAGAAACTTAGAGGGTCACAAGCCTAAAATACAATTTGATGGCTCTGGAGGGATTAATTTTGCGCCAAATACCGGCTACATAATTATAGACGGCTTTGAAATTGAAGGTCCTTCTCAGTTCATTACTTATGATCAAGCAATAGCTGACAGAAATTACAAGATAGAAGTCGCGGAGGATGGTGATGCAAGCACAAGCTACGGCAACAATTATTTTTCAGGGAGAGGAATCTACGGGTATGGTCCTCACTCCAATGTAATTGTGAGGAATAATATCGTGCATGATACTCCAGGATCGGGTATTCGATTTAACGATTCGGACTACATGACGATTGAATATAATGAGGTTTATAACACAACTTGGTGGACATCATCTGCTTCTAGTGCAATTGTTTATGCAGAATCTATTGCGCTTGAGGGAGACAATGGTTCAGAAGTTAAAATGATTATGAGAGGAAATGTTGTTTATAACAATTGGAACCGGATACCTTTCTATGTCACGCAGTTGCCCGATAATGCGGGCGGTCCAGGGGGCGATTATGGAACAGCATCTCAGGACTATATTTTAGATGGACAAGGGCTATATGTAACTCGCAGTGATCCTTCATATGCAGGGACATTCTTATTTGAAAATAATCTTCTGATCAACAACGGTAAGAATGGAATAAATTTTGACCATTCTGAAGGTGCCAGTGGTATTTATCGAAATAACACGCTATACCTTAATGGAGTCCATAATATCATTCAGGATATATCCGTAGCCGATGGAAACCCCCGACATGTAGGCGGTAATAAGGTCGCTGGTATTTTAGCAAACGACGTTACTTCTGTTGTTGTGGCCAACAACATTGTTGTTACTCGGGATAGTGAATATTCAGCACTCACTTTTAGAAATTTTTCGAATAAAGTAGTTACGAATAATATATTTCGAAATGGAAGTACGCCTGACAATTACCCTACAACTGTTTTTGATGTCGACCCAAAATTTGTTAACGCCCCAGATACTATTCAAGGCTCAGTGGATATGGCAGGTACTGATTTTTCATTAAAGCCTGATTCGCCAGCTATAAACGCAGGAAATCCAAGTTACTCTGCAGCACTTGATATCAATAAAAAAGCGCGGCCGGATGTGGGAGAGGCCATTTCTTCTTCAAGTTTCGAGACTGGAGAGGGTGGCTGGGGAGCCTGGTCAACCACATTGAGCGCATCTGCTGATGAGTCTCGCTCTGGCACAAATAGTCTTCTTGTGTCTGACAGGTCCTTTAACTATTCGAGTGCAAGATTATATTTGGATGATGCATTGACCGTGGGAGAAACTTATTCTTTTTCAGCTTGGATAAAACTTCCTGATGGAGCATCAGGTAGCACAAAAGCAACAATCAGAACAAAAACTGGAGACGATGCACCTGTTTATATTGACTGGACTACTAGCGATCGTGAGGATAATACGGTTATCGCATCAAGTAGCGAGTGGACACAAATATCTGGAGATTATACTCACAGCTCAGCGGTCGATAGTATTTTTGTTTACATTAAAGGTCCGCAAGTTGGTGATGGACTATTTGATTACTATATTGATGACGTATATATAATTCCTCAAGGATCGACTCCGCCAAGTTTTGGTTCTGACACTGACATTGTCGATATAGGTGCTTATGAGTATGAAAACACAAACATTGCTCCCGTATTCACCTCAGGGGCGTCTTTTAGTATCAATGAGAATCAGACCCTTATTGGAACAGTTACAGCCAATGATTCTGAAGGGGATACTTTGACGTTCTCTGTATCAGGAAATGATTTATCAATTAGTGCATCTGGAGTCTTGACGTTTAACGCGGCGCCTGACTATGAAACTCAATCTTCTTATACCGCTACAGTCACAGTGACTGATGGGACGAACTCAGTTACTCAACTCGTCACAATCTCAGTGCTTGATGTAAATGAAGCACCTATTTTTACCTCCCTCTCAAGTTTTAATGTAGCTGAGAATCAGACTGATATTGGAATAGTTTCAGCTACTGATCCTGAAGGAGATGCTTTGACATTTTCTGTATCAGGATCTGATTTATCAATCACATCAACTGGAGAATTAACTTTCGTTTCGTTACCTGATTATGAGACTCAATCCTCTTATACTGCTGTGGTTACAGCGGTTGATGGCAGTAATACCATAACCCAATCGATTACAGTCATACTAATTGATATTAATGAGGCGCCAGTCTTTACTTCCTTATCAAGTTTTAGTGTTGTTGAGAATCAAACGTCGATTGGACAAGTCCAAGCTACAGATCCTGAAGGTAGCGATCCAATTTTTTCAACATCAGGGACAGAGATATCAGTAACCCCAGCTGGAGTTTTAACCTTTAATTCGGTGCCTGATTATGAGGTTCAATCTTCGTATTCGATATCAGTTAATGTAAGTGATGGTGTTAATAACTCGACACAAGCTATTACAGTTTCAATTGTTGATGTTGATGACACCTCCCCAACGTTCACATCAAATGCAATATTTACTGTTCCAGAAAATAGGTTAAGAATTGGAACTGTCACAGCTACTGATCCAGATAGCTCTGATATTATCTTCACGGTCTCAGGTACTGAACTTGAGATCACCGCCTCAGGGTTGCTCAGTTTCAAATTAGCGCCGGATTATTCGGTCAAGTCCTCTTACTCTGCAATTGTGACAGCAACTGATAGAACTAATGCGTCAAGTCAAGATATCACTGTAAATATCACTGAAACTTCTGAGCTGAATTCAATTGATATTGACGGTAATAATGACTTTGATGCATTGACTGACGGGCTTTTAGTGCTCCGGAGTATGTTTGGCCTTTCGGGAGATGCATTAATTACTGGAACTGTCTCATCTAATGCTATTTTCTCTTCATCAGAGGAGATTCAGTCGAGATATTCCTCTATTGAGCCCTCATTGGATATAGATGCTGACGGAAATATTGATGCACTAACAGATGGCTTACTAGTTTTGAGATACTTATTTGGTCTTCGTGGAGATACACTTGTTACAGGAGTTATATCACCTGATGCAACTCGAGCATCTGCATCGGAGATTGAGCAATATTTATCAAATCTTACTGCCTCCGATGGATCATAAAGTTGCGAAGAAAGTGAAACTATTATTTAGATACTTACCAAATATTGTCTTTGCAATATTTTTGTCTACTTTTATGCCAATTCTTTACGCATCGGAAAAACTTAATGGTTCTCCAAATTTTATATTAATTTTATTAGATGATTACGGTTGGAGCAGTTTATCGGAAACGATGGATAAAAATTATCCGGATGCAAAAAGTGATTTTTATCAAACACCCAATATGAATAAGATTCTGGAGCGAGGAATACGCTTCTCTAATGGTTATGCATCCTCTCCTGTATGTTCTCCCACTAGATATAGTATTCAGTTTGGAAAAGATCCTGCCTCATTAGGTCGGACAAGAGGTTTAGGTCCAAACCATGTTAATCATGATCAAGTCGGTATACCTAAAATACTCAAAAGCGCTAACCGTCATTATGTAACCGCTCACTTTGGTAAATGGCATATCGATGCACATCCATCTCGGTATGGTTACGATGAGCATCATGGTGAATCTGGTAATAGAGCAGGGGGATTTGATACAGGCAAAAATAATCGTCAGTGGGTGGGTTATGCAGCTGATGATCCTAAATTAGTGAATCAGTTAACTGTCGATACAATTGACTTTATGGAAAGAGCCTCGGAATCAGGAAAACCTTTCTTTGTGCAGCTCTCTCACTACGCAGTGCATTCTGATATTGTCTATTCAGAAGACGCTTATGAGCGAGTGGGCCGGCGAGAAAAAGGCAACCTCCATAGAAATCAGGGCTATGCAGCCATGATCGAGGATCTCGATCTATCAATTGGAGATCTTTTGGATGCTTATGATCGACTTGACCTAAAAGACAATACTTATTTAATTTTGGTTTCTGATAATGGTGGTATGCCAGTATTACCTCAAAAAGTAAACTTAGGTAAACTTTATAAACCTGGTTTAAATCATCCACTTTTGAGGGGTAAGTGGGATGTAATGGAGGGCGGTATCAGGATTCCATTTGCAGTGATGGGACCGAGTATTACTGCAAATTCTCAAAGTGATGTGCCTGTTGTAACCCACGATTTACTGCCGACGATAGCTGATTTAGCGGGTGCGAATAAATATATACCGGAGGATTTGGATGGTGGTAGTTTAAAAAAGTTATTTGTTGAACCGAATGCCAATGTAGAGAGAAATTTTGATGCCTTAATATTTCATTATCCTCACTATAACAGAGTAGGAATGAATGAGCCTCATTCTGCAATTCGTATGGGTGATCATAAGCTGGTGAATTTCCCTGTTTCCGAAAGATCATTATTGTTTAATATTAAAAATGATCCAGGAGAACAAAGAGATTTATCAGAACAATTACCTGATCTAGTTACAAAGCTTCAAGAAAAGCTCTCAAATTTTTTGGAATCTGTAGATGCTGAAAAACCTGAAGATGCTTATAACTGGAGGACAACTGGAAAGAGTGGAGAGGTGAGGACAAAATTCTTTGAGAGGTATAAATAATGATCATTCTGATAAGTAAGAGAGGGTTTTAATGGCTCAAAAAGATGTGGGACATAAGGTTCCTATACATACCCTCAAAACGACAGAAGAGACGATGAATCTCTATAATGATTGGTCTTTAGATGATAAATATAATCAAGACATGATCGATTGGGCATATTCAGGCCCTGAAGAAGTTGTGAATGCTTTTGCAAAACATGCAGAAAATAAAAATATCTCGATTTTGGATGCCGGTTGTGGATCGGGCCTGGTGGGCAAAAAGCTCTCCCAAATCGGCTTTTCTATGTTAGATGGTGCTGATATTTCTGCCGGATTAATGAAATCAATTCCCAAAGGGATTTATTCGAATCTATTTAAGATCGATTTGAATAAACCGCTAAATTTTCCTGATTCTCATTATGACGCAATTTTATGCGTTGGGACCTTCACCTATGGACATGTGAGGGCAAAAGCACTTGAGGAGTTCACGAGAGTTGTCAAACCTGGAGGACTTATTGGTTTTACGATAAATGAAGGTGTTTTTGCTGAGCATGGTTTTCAAAGTCTACTGGAGGAAATGGTGCTTCAGTTAAAGCTTGTTGAACTAGAATTTTTTCTCTCAGACTATCTTGCATCAAAAGACGTTGGGGCTTGGCTTGGCATATACAGAGTTCTTTGAGTCTCACTTACTGCTTTAAATCTCGCCGTAAGTCTTTTTTAATAAACTAATACCCAACTCAGATAAAAAAGGGTCCATGACGCAATAGTTGCACCAGCAAATATCAGCGCCGCGGACCCTATTGAGGAACTTTTATGTTTAATCATTTATGTTTCCAATTAATAACGCGAATCATTATCATTTGTATATGCGATAAAGTCAAACAAATATTTTTAATTTAATGAACTAATTAATTGAAAAATATCTAATAATCCATACCTTTCGTATAACCCTTGGGTTATATTGGTAACTTAGACTTCACCTTAAATAAAATTTGTTTACAAAGGAGTTTTTAATGTCAAATCACAGCATGCTAAATAGGTTTGGTCGGTCTGGAAATCCGTCGCTTAATGCGGATACATTCCGCCGTGAATCTGGAACGCGTTCCTCGGGTGGAATCCAATCTACTGCATCAGAAGTTATGACACTTCAAGGAACAGTAAATAAAACTGGAATTCTTCTCGCATTAGTCGTTTTGTCTGCGTCGTACACATGGAATATCTTTTTTCAAAGCGGTAGTCCTGGAAGCGTTATGCCTCTTGCCATGGGCGGCGCTATTATAGGCTTTATTCTTGCCCTGGTGACCATGTTCAAACGGCAATGGTCAGGAATTACAGCACCGATGTACGCAATAGCAGAGGGATTCTTCCTCGGCGGTATATCCGCGATCTTCGAGGTTCAATATCCAGGAATAGTAATTCAAGCGGTGGGTTTGACACTCGGTACACTGACCTCACTATTATTTTTGTATAAGACTGGCATTGTTAAGCCAACTGAAAATTTTCGTCTCATGGTTGCATCAGCCACAATGGGCATTGCAATGTTATATTTCGTAAGCTTTATCATGAATATGTTTGGATCTTCAGGTATCGGATTCATTCACTCAAATGGGCTTTTTGGAATTGGATTTAGCCTTTTTGTTGTTGGAATTGCTGCGCTCAATTTGGTTCTTGATTTTGATTTTATAGAGCAGGGCTCTGAAGTCGGCGCACCAAAGTACATGGAGTGGTTTGGTGCATTCTCGCTTATGGTCACGCTAATTTGGTTATACCTTGAGATGCTAAGATTATTGGCTAAATTAAGAAGCCGATAATGGATGCAAACACCCTAATTTTTGGATCAATGGCGGTCATATCATTGGCCGCCTTTTTCTATCTTGGAAAGTTTAAGGCATCCCCAAAGCAAACGGAGCGTGATGACAGAATTAATTGGTCTTCAAGAAAATATTCTTTTTTTAAATATATTTTGCTAGGAATGGGGATTGTGCTGGGGATCTCTTTGCTAATCAAGTATGTGTTTAAGTTATTGTAGCGATTGCACCCTATCGTAAAGAAAGTTAGTAAGTTCTTGTCTTGTTTCAAATACTTCTAGCCTCTCCCATGAGATTGGGTCACCAATTTCGATCCTGACCTCCTTACCAAACCTTCTTCGAGCCTCATTTAACAGCAAGGCTGATCTCAGCGCCATTGAAATATGAGATGCCACATGAAAAAGTCGGCTATTTTGTCCTCTGAAGAAAATCGGTACAACAGTCGCATTCGATTCTCTTATGAGCTTAGCTGCAAACGTTGTCCATGGAGCATCCACCACACTGCCAAACCCAAATTTGTCTGCGGTAGACACGTGGCCTGAGGGAAAGATTACAAGAGGTATATCATTTTTTAAATCATCGGTTGCTCTTTTCTTTGACGAAATGTTGGTTTTTACAGCTTCCTTTGTTTGATCAAAATTAACGGGAAGAAAGTGAGTATTTAAATCATCATCAACGCATAAAACTGAATTGATTAGTATCCTGAAATTCCCTCTAACGCGGGCCGCAATATCACACATAATAAGACCATCGACGATTCCAAAAGGGTGATTCGCAACAATAACGAGTGGTCCTTGGCGAGGGATCTTGTTCAGTTTGTCGGGATCATAATGGCACTGAATCTTTGTCTCTTGCATGGCTGATCGAAAGAATATGCCAACTTCAAATGGTTCTCTTCTGAGCTTCTCGTATATAGCAAACACTTTCTTACTACCAAAGATAATCTCGAGAAAGAAAATAATTTTCCTGAGAATCCAGGGATCATCTGGCTGGCAATAGGAGATTTTTGCTGCGGCAGACGCCGGGAGTTCGGAGTTCAATTGTTGATCCATCTTTCTTGTCTCTAAGCGCAAGCACAGCAGTATATTACCAATTATATGCATTTTTAAGACACTTTTTTAATTTGCATGATTTTAGGGACTCTGCGATTATCTCCAACCAACATAAAGATGTGGATAAATGGGATGACTGAAAAATTTGACTTGGTAGTTTTTGGAGCATCTGGCTTTACGGGTCGGCTCGTAGCGGAATATCTCTCGAAAAAAGCGGGTGTATCACACAATTTAAACTGGGCTCTCGCGGGACGTGATGTCATGAAACTTGAGTCTGTGAAAGAAGAAATGCAGATTCCTCTATCAATTCCAATTCTTCAAGTTGATGCGAGTGACAGAACCTCTATTAAAAATATGATAGCTAAAACAAACGTTGTCCTTACAACGGTTGGGCCCTATCAAATATATGGTAATGAACTCATAGAATGCTGTGTTGATGCGGGGACCGATTATCTCGATTTATGTGGAGAACCAGCTTGGATGCACAAAGTTATTGAAACTCGTCAAGCTAGGGCTGAAAGCACTGGAGCACGAATAGTATTCTCATGCGGGTTTGATTCAATTCCTTTTGATCTTGGTGTCTATGCTCTACAGAGAAAGGCAATACTCAGATTTGGCGGTCCGATGCATAGAGTCAAAGGGCGAGTAAGATCAATGAAAGGGACCTTTTCAGGAGGTACTCTCGCGAGCTTCCAAGCGACTATGGCGGCTGCTGCTAAAGACAAGAATATAGTTGGTGTTCTTCGAAATCCTTTTGCGTTGACCTCTGATTTTTCAGGAGTAACTCAGCCACCTGGCAATCGAGCTGAGTTTGATGAGTCAATAAATAGCTGGGTTGCACCATTTGTAATGGCTACCATTAATACTAAAAATATTCATCGTAGCAATTACCTTTTAGATCATTTGTATGGAGAGGATTTTAAATATGATGAAATGATAGCAACGGGTCCTGGAGACGAGGGAGAGGCTATCGCTGTTAAAATGTCTCAAGGAAATCCCATGGCTGGAAATAATACTAAACCCGGAGAGGGTCCAAGCAAAGCTGAGCGAGAATCAGGCTCCTACGATATTGTCATGATTGGAGAAAATGCTAAAAATCAAACGATTAGGTTGTCGATAAAGGGAGATAAAGATCCTGGTTATGGTTCAACATCAAAAATGATCGCTGAGAGTGGTATTTGGCTATCAGAAAACCCGTCTCAATCTAATGGTGGTATTTGGACAGCAGCGTCACTAATGGGGACCTCCCTAGTTGAAAGTTTAGAGAAAAATGCAGGTATAACATTTACTGAAGAACTCAAAAAATAGTAAGAATAGGGGTAATATTTTGATTAAATTTCATGAGTTGAAGGATTCGCTTATTGGCGAACTACATAATCGGCCATTTCCACTGATTACAATTCCGGCGCAAGTGTCACATATGGTTTTACTAAATCCTGTTGCACGAGAAAAAGAGATTGAGTATTTAAATATTTTAGCCAAGGCAAACAATATGCCAAGTGCTAGTAAGGATGTGACGTGTTACTACGAGAGTGCTAAAGACTTTGATTTTAGGTGGGAGCGGCACAGTGAGTTCTCAACATATACATTGATATCGAAAAAAGAGATATTAGGCTCTGAACATTTCAATGGCTTTATGTCGCTTGATCAAGAATGGATTTCCAATTTAAAGGGCGAGGTGATTAGTGCAAATCATATTGATTTGCGATTGCCCCAAAATGCTCCTAAAGAAGAAGATGAATTTAATCAGTATTTTGATAATGAGGCTCTTATAGGGAGCCACATTTATGATGGCAATGCTACAGTTTGGACATCAGTTCAGAGTGATCAAGATGGGTTTAGTCGAGTTATCTTGATTGATGAGGGTATTGATCCTAATCAAGCGGGACGGGCCGTGAGAAATCTACTGGAATTGGCCACTTATCGCTCTATGACTTTATTAGCATGGCCTGTTGCAAGATCTCTCTTGCCAGAACTTGGTGAATTAGAAAAAAGCCTGAATAAGACAAGTGAGAAGCTCAAAAAATTAGAAACCCTTGAGGATGAGCAAAATTTAATGACAGAACTTATTTCTGAGGCCTCGAAAGTCGAAAAGTTAATTTCTGATAACAACTTTAGATTTTCGGCGATGGACGCGTACTTCAAAATAACTGAATCCAGATTAGAGATGCTTAAAGAACAAAAAATTCCAACAATAAGAACATTGAAAGAATTTCATTTAAGGCGGTTTATTCCAGCCTATGACACCTGTGTGTCGGTGGTTAAGCGGAAGAAAAATTTGTCGGATAGAGTGGGTCGTACGAGCGAGCTGTTGCATTCAAGGCTACAAATATCACTAGAAGCGCAGAATCAAAAGCTACTTGCTTCGATGGATTCAAGAAGTAAAGTCCAGTTGCGACTGCAGCAAACGGTTGAGGGATTATCTGTTGTTGCTATAACTTATTATTCGATGGGACTTATCCGCTTCATGGTTGAACCATTACCAATTCAACAATACTTGGGTATTGGTGATTCATGGGTGATTGGAGGTTTAACGCCGATTATTTTATTTGGGGTCTATGCGATAGTAAGACGAATAAGGAAAAGGTTAGATAAAAGTACGTAAATTTCTTGTTCAGGTTATGCAAAAACAGCTTAATCTCTGATCGAGATGTTTTAGGAATGACCCTAATTTTTGGTTTAGATCAAAAAACTACGTCCAAAGGGTTCAAAATTGCGTCGAAAGTTGACTTAAGTTCGATAAATTAGGATACTCAAACCCTGCGCCTGGCGTGGGTTTGGCGCACCAAAAAAGAACATAATTAATAAAAATCGGATTTTACGGGTACAAAAGCCCATATAAAAAATCCGACTACAATTTGGGGTAATCGTTCATGCGAACTTTGCAAGGTATCTGTTGGTCAATATTTTCTTCAATCTTTATTTTCGGTGCGTCCGTTTCTTCGGCTCAGGGGCCATGGGAGTTTGATGGTGATACCAGTGGATGGACAACCAATAATGCCACATTTGTCGTTCATGATGATTATTCTGCCAAAATGAGTTTTTCGGGTAGTAACAAAAACAATAACAGAATAAGGATTATTCCAAGTGGCGGGTTTGATACATCGGAAAGCTCTATTCTAGCGGTTACCTTAAAGAATGAGACCGCTAATGCTGGGCTTATTATTGCGTTGACAACTCAAGCGTCTGCTAATTCAGGTTGGGACTACAATCCAAGACTTGTAGTGCCAACCAATGCGACAACTTTTTCGACTGTTTACTATGACTTATCACAGCGCACAAAGTGGACAAATAATGCAACAGTTGGGCAAATGTTTCTTCGATTTAAAACTGCAAGTAGTAATGGCACTCCATCAAGCCCAGGCGATGTTTATATCGATCGAATACAGCTTTTGAGTGCGATGCCAACTGCCGCGCCCACTGTTACAATTACAAGCTCAACCTCAGGTGTTACTGATGGTAGCTCAAGTGGTGACTCATCTATTGGTCTGGTCTTCACCCTCAGTGAGGATACTACTGGCTTCACGGAGAGTGATATTACTGTTACCGGTGGCACAATAAACACTGGCAGTTTTTCTGGATCGGGAATTACGTACACCGCTACCTTTACACCGACCTCTCCTGGTGCGACAACCATAGATGTTGCAGCGAGTGCGTTCACTGGAGCAACATCAGGTACGAATAACTCAGCGGCGGCTCAATTTAACTGGACGCAAACGTCGAATGATACATCGGCACCAACTCTTACCTCAAAAACTGCAATCACAACGCCTGACAACGATTCGACGCCAAGTTTTGTGTTCACTAGTAACGAAGCAGGAACAATCACTAGCAGCCTCAGCTTTTCATCAACAACCTCTGCAATTAGTGGGGACAACACTATCACATTTAACAGTTTGGGCGATGGTATATATTATGAAGAAACTGTGACGGTTACAGATAGCTCAGGTAATGCAGCTAACTTAACAATTCCAACGTTTTTTATAGACGCGACTACACCCATGATAAGTAATACGTCTCTATCTTCGAACAATTCAACCTCCACGTTGGCTAAAGCTGATGATACGGTCACGATTACCTTCAGCGTAAATAAATCTTTGGAAAGAACACCCACGGTGGTGTTTAGCTCAGGCGGTGACCCAGCCACTAATGCAGATAGCGTTACCAGCGACAGTGGGAATTACACTATTTCGACTCCGGCTAATAAGACTGGCGAGGATAATACCGTTGATAGCGCCGATAAAGTCGTAGCACCTTATCTAGAGGAGAGAGGAATTAGAATCGTAAGACCTCCTCTGGGTAGTGAAGCCACAAATGCGCTCGGATACTATGGGGGAACTACGCGAGATCAAGCAAGGGTTGGTACTAATCTGTACTTCAGAAAGATGACTTGGTCGAAAGCAAATACTTGGTGTGAAAGTATTAATGGCCGTCTGGCTACTGGTGCTGAAGTCACAAAACATTTGATGCCGATTGTTGGTGATGATAGTACGGATGTGCCCAACAGAAATGACTATTGGGAAGATGAGTTAAATTGGCCACAACAGCAATCACATTATTGGACTGCTAGTGTGGCAAATGACGATGATGGCTCTGAGTCGAGGCATAAGGCATTTATAACTTATAATACGTCCACTGGAGCCTCATTGCATGAACTTCAGGGAAGAGCAAATACTACTAATTTGTTTCCACTTTGTGTCGCCAGTTTTGAGCGAAATTTTACCTCGACCTATACTGTTGATTCGAGTGATACTGATGGAGCTGTTACCTACACGGTAGATGTTATAGGTGCGTTAGGCAATAATGCAACGCAGGTCTCGAGTGGGTCAGGCAGTGTTATGGTTGATAAAACGGGGCCTACTGTGACTATTGCAAGCTCATCGGTCAGTAGCGGGGCGACAAGCAATGATTCATCGATAGCATTAACGTTTACATCAAGTGAGGCCACAACAAACTTCGCTGAAAGTGACATAGCTGTCAGCGGCGGAAGCATAAGTAATTTTGCCGCTTCAAGTTCTACCGTCTACACAGCAACATTTACTGCAAATGGCGATGGAGCAACATCGATTGATGTCAGTGCCGGTACATTTAGTGATGCAACCGGTAACACTAATTCTGCAGCGACTCAATTTACTTGGTCGCGAGATGCTACCTCACCG
>CACLAG010000039.1:0-11623 GCA_902604945.1 uncultured SAR92 cluster bacterium
ATAAATATGAGTCGGATAATGTAATTGTAATTGGAGTGGATACGGAGAATGTGTGAATAATGAGTGATTCAATGAACGAGCCGAAGGGCTTTGCAGCTTGGATTGACTCCAGAATGCCAACTTTGAAGGTGCTCTGGAATGATCATATGGCGGAGTACTTTGCGCCGAAGAACTTTAATTTCTGGTACTACTTTGGCGTTCTCTCTCTTGTAGTTTTAGTTATTCAGTTAATCACTGGTGTATGGCTGCTTATGAGCTATGAAGCTTCTGCGGAGGGTGCCTTTGCTTCGGTTGAGTACATCATGAGAGATGTAGAGCTTGGGTGGATAATCAGATATGCCCATTCGACAGGGGCATCATTATTTTTTGTGGTTGTTTATATGCATATGTTCAGAGGCCTTATTTACGGTTCGTATAAAGCGCCAAGGGAGCTTGTTTGGGTCTTTGGTATGACTATTTACTTAGTTTTAATGGCTGAAGCGTTTTTGGGTTATGTGCTCCCTTGGGGTCAAATGTCATACTGGGGTGCTCAGGTAATTATCTCGCTCTTTGGAGCCATTCCCGTTGTTGGAGATGATCTTGTTCAATGGATTAGGGGAGATTATCTGCTTTCCGGCATTACTTTAAATAGGTTTATGTCACTTCATGTTGTCGCACTTCCTATTGTCCTTATAGCATTAGTGGCGATGCACATTATTGCACTTCATGATGTGGGCTCTAATAATCCGGATGGCGTTAGTATAAAGAACCACTTTGACGAAAAAGGTAACCCAGTCGATGGACTTCCATTCTTTCCTTATTTTGTGATTCATGATCTGGCGCCTATTGTGGTATTCATGTTCGTTTTTTGTTCGATTCTTTTTTTCATGCCTGAGATGGGCGGCTATTTTCTCGAGCATGCTAATTTCGAGATAGCTAATAGTCTAAAGACTCCTGAGCATATAGCGCCAGTCTGGTATTTCACTCCCTTTTATTCGATGCTGAGAGCGGTGCCGGATAAGTTGGGTGGTTTGATTGTGATGGCGGCGGCAGTTGCTATACTGTTTGTGCTTCCGTGGCTAGATAGAAGTCCAGTACGATCGATAAGGTACAAAGGAATCATAAGTCGAATTTCGATCCTTATTTTCCCAGCTTCGTTCATAATACTCGGTTACCTTGGGATAAAGGCACCCACACCTGAACGCACTATACTGGCCCAAATCTGTACTATTTTGTATTTTGGATTCTTCATAGGAATGTTTTTTTGGACTAAATATGAAAAAACTAAGACTGAGCCTGATCGGATAACTATGGATGGTGGTCTTGGTTTTTGGAGAACTACAGGCGCGGTGTTCGCAATTGTTTTGATGGTTGTAGTGCCAATCAAGGTAGTAGGAGCAGAGAGTAAATTTTCTTGTGGAACAATGAATTGTGACTTGTTTGAGGCTGATTTGAAGAATCATGCTTCACTTCAGAATGGAGCCAAGTTAGCCGTAAACTATTGCATGGGTTGTCATTCTTTTAAATATTCAAGGTGGGAGAGAGTAGCCAGCGATACTGGGATACCAAATCAAATGATGATGGATAATATGGTTTTTGCTGACCAAAAGATTGGCGACTTAATGGAAATATCGATGCCTGCTGACAAATCTAAAGAATGGTTTGGTGCTGTTCCACCAGATCTCACATTAGTTGCGAGATCTAGATCACCTGAATGGGTTTATACATATTTAAGAACATTTTATGCGGACGATAATCGCCCTCTCGGCGTCAATAATAAAGTATATCAAGACGTGGGTATGCCCCATGCATTACTCGATCTTCAGGGACTAGCAGCGTGTGCGCCGGGTTCAGTGATTTCCGAGTATGGTGGCATTAAGAGAGATATTCTAACGGGAAATGATATTTTGGATGATCCCTGTGGCGAGCTTAAAATCATAGAGGAGGGGTTATTGTCGCCAAAGCAATTTGATGCTGAGGTTTATGATCTTGTGAATTTTTTAACCTACATTTCAGAGCCTATGGCTGAGCAACGGAAGCAAATTGGAAAATATGTTCTTTTATTCCTTGCTCTCCTCCTTGTGCCAGTGATGTTACTGAACCGTGAGTATTGGAAAGGCATTCATTAAAAAATCCCTGGGCAGCAGTGAACTTTAAAAATAATAAAAACGAGAGGTATTTGTGAGAAGATCATCGATGACATTGTTTTCAGACCCAACATGTCAGTTCAGTCACAGGGTGAGAATAGTCCTCGCTGAAAAAGGCGTTACAGTAGATATTGAGAATACAGAAACAGAGTCCATAACGGATGAGATACTTGAAGCAAATCCTTATGGTACGCTACCTACATTAGTTGATCGCGATTTAGCATTATATAAGTCGACTGTGATCATGGAATATCTAGATGAGCGCTTTCCACATCCACCATTACTCCCAGTTTACCCAGTATCAAGAGCTGAAAGTCGTTTATGGATTTATCGAATTGAAAGGGATTGGTGTTCTCTGGTACCAAAGATAGAAGTTCAAGAATCACAGGATGCGCGGCAGGAATTAAGGGATTCGATTATCTCGATCGCCAGTATCTTCGATGAAATGCCATATTTTATGAGTGAAGAATTTACATTAGTGGATTGCTGTCTCGCCCCGATACTTTGGCGTCTGCCGACGTTTGGAATTGACCTACCCAAAGATAGGCACATTAAACCTCTTTTAAAGTATATGGATAGGCTATTTGACAGAGATGCTTTTCAAAGTAGTTTATCGGATCTAGAAAAAGAAATGAGAGTTTAGATCCTTCCGAAAAATCAAGCCTTTAGAATACTGAGAATATTTTGACTATCGTAAATACATCAACGCAAGTGGCTGTTCTTTCTGCTAAAAGAACACCAGTTGGTAGCTTGCTTGGTGACTTGTCAAACGTCAGTGCCTCAAAACTGGGAGCGGTGGCCATTGAATCCGCTGTCAATGATAGCGGATTACTATCGGAAGATGTTCAAGAAGTAATAATGGGAAATGTTCTTAGTGCTGGTCTAGGGCAAGCACCAGCAAGACAGGCAGCATTAGGAGCAAAGTTACCCGATTCTGTTAGCTGTAGCGTTGTAAATAAAGTGTGTGGCTCGGGTATGAAAGCAATTTCGAATGCATGTGCATCAATACAAGTTGGTCAGGCAGGTGTGGTTGTAGCGGGAGGGATGGAGAGCATGAGTTTAGCACCCTTCTTATTACCTTCGATGCGTTTAGGACGTAAATTTGGAAGTGTGCAGTCACTTGATCATATGCAGCTAGATGGGTTGCAAGATGCTAATCAAGGCACCCCTATGGGTGACTTTGCTGAGATCTGCGCTGAGAAATACGAGTTCGATCGCGAATCACAAGATCGTTTTGCGACAGAGTCCTTAAAGAGGGCGCAGGTGGCAACTAACACAGGGTTATTTTCTCGAGAAATATGCGGTGTTATGGTTAAACAGAAAAACTCAGAGCGAGAGATTATTTTAGATGAGCAACCATTGAAGGGAGATGTATCCAAAATTCCTACACTAAGGCCTGCTTTTAAAAAAAATGGCACTGTTACTGCAGCTAACGCAAGTTCTATTTCAGATGGCGCAGCGGCGTTAGTATTGGCCAGTAAAAAAATCGTAGAGAGCAGAATGTTAAAGCCAATGGCTTGGGTTAAAGGGATTTCTGAATTTTCTCAAGCGTCTCGATGGTTTACATTATCTCCAATTCATGCTGTGAACGCCCTGCTCGTAAAACTGGGTTGGAATACTTCAGAAGTTGGTCTCTGGGAGGTAAATGAGGCGTTTGCCGTGGTGACAATGGCGACAATGAGAGAGTTATTAGTTCCTCATAAAAAAATAAATATACGTGGTGGGGCTTGCGCTTTGGGGCATCCGATTGGAGCAAGTGGTGCGAGAATAGTCGTTACCCTTCTTCATGCAATGCAAGATAATAATTGTTCAAAAGGAGTGGCAGCGGTTTGCATTGGCGGGGGCGAAGCAATGGCTATCGCCCTTGAGATAGATAATTGATTAATCAAAAAATCTTGTTAATCCACATACTCTAAACATTTTACAATTTTTCGAACTCCACCTGTTGCGGCAGCGATTTCTGTAGCAAGATCTGCCGAGGCCTGATCTACCGTTCCCAACAAATAGACGATACTATCCTCTGTGACAACCAACATGTCCGAATAGTCGATCTCTGGATTGAAAGTAAGCTTAGTCTTAATTTTTGTACTAATTAATGAGTCATTTGTCCTGGACATAATAGACGTATTTCCTCTTACCTGAAGTTCGTTATACACCTTCCTGACTCCTCGATACTCTCTTGCAATATCTCCTGCCATCATCCTAAGCGATCCATTTGGAACCTCGCCGGTTAGGAGTACCAGACCATTAAATACGGAAACATTGATGTGTGCCTTATCTAGCGCAGGATCTGCTTTCTTAATATTCACTCCAATAAATGTCCTCATCTTTGGATCGTCAATACCTGCCCCAATTGTCTTCCCAGTTTCTTCCGATTGAATCGGTTCCGTTGTTAAATCATTTACAATACTTGTGCATCCAGTTATAAACCCGAAAAAAACTATGGTTAAAATACTAAATCGCATTTGTTATCCTCCAAAAATGTTATCTTCGACTAGCGAATACGTGTTTTGACAAACTTCTACTTTGGTAAGAGTAAGTTTTGGACCCAAAAAGTTCCTATACAAACGACAACCTTATTACAAAGTTCTACCTCACTCAAATTTATGTCGCTGCTTGGTGAGATTTAAATTAATAATAGCTCTAATTTTTTGTTCAGACTGCGTGTCTGAAAGCAGAGCGGTGTTCGCTACACTCTTTTATAAATGATTAAAGACTGCTATCTTCAATCTCTATGTTTACGATCCTTAAACACGAAGCACTAGTTTTGAGGGTTTAACTGAAGATCAACATTTATACCATTTCGAAATTGATACCAACGCGGAACTTTTTTGATAACGTTATCATGAATCTCCAGAAGTCCTGTAGCACTAAAAACAGGCAGTTTGGTTTGCTTTGACGGACTTAAAAACTTTTGACTAATAGAAAAACTGTCAAATCCTCTCGCATATAGTTGTATATATTCTGGATGGAGAGACAAATCAACTTCTATACTGTTTCTTAAACTACCATCTAAAGTCCACGGCATTCCAGTAAATTGAATGTCATCGAGATCTTTATTCAGATCATATTTTCTCGAACCATTATATATCCTTGAGGATGAGTAAACAGGAACATCTGAAGCAAATAAATAATTTAAAGCAGGTTTAATCTGCCTTGCTTTATCTGGATATGCGAACAAAATAATAGCATCGATATCATCTCTTCTTCGGGATGACACCTCTAGTTGACTGTTCACAAATCTGCGCATCAACAAGCCTCTCTTCTCGCTCAAATCGATGTGAAGTGGACGTTTTAAAAGATCAGTGAAATCCCTTACATCTTGGTCAAAAATCACTTTATCAAGAATCTGACCACCTTTTTGAATCCAGTTTGCTTCGAAAATATCAGACGATTTTAATCCCCAAGATTGGTTTGGTGCGATTATAACAATGGATCTTTGTCCATCTTGCCAGACTTTTTCAATTATGTGATGAATCTCGTTCTCCTGAGAGTTTGAAAAAAATATCAAGTTCCTGACATTTTCACTATTTTTTTTATCCGGATCATTGATGATCATAGTAGGCACTTCATACATTTTCAAAGCGGATAGGATCTCTGCCTCTGACTGTCGCAATCCACCGACTATTAGTTGCGCATCGAAATCTAAGGCTTCTTTGTATGCACTGATTATTCCTTTTTCTGATGAATTAAAAATCTTAATTTTTCTGTGGTGATCTTTATCAAGATTTAGACTCTTAAAGAATCCATCTAAAAATCCATCCATAAATATTTTGCTGGGAGTTTCATATTCTTCATCAAAGGGTAGTAGGAGTGCTATGTGGCCATTATTTGCTCGAGTGCTCTTTTCGTGACTTACAGAGAGTGGTTGAAATTGAGATGCCGGGTGGGTTGGATTCTGTGACGCCCAATTTAGAAATATTGATTCTGGATTTTCTGAGGTTAATTGTTTGTTCCTGAATTCAATTCCAAGCCTGCACCATCCTCCTACAATAGGATTTAAATTGCGAATGCATTGCTCAATCCTTATGTAAGGTTGACTAACAATTTTCACTAATAACTTTTCGCTAAGCTCAGATTTCAACTTCTCTGATGTCACAAGGTCAATAAGTTTGTTGTCATTTTGGATGCTATCTTCAAATCTCCCAAGCGTCATCAAGATTACGGATCTTTCTTTAAAAATATCATTTAATGCCTCTTCATTTAATTTTTGCTCTAATGATTGAATACGTGCACTCTCAAGTTCGATCAGAGCTAATTTTAATTCATTTGAAGAGCTAGAAATTTTTGAGCGGAGCAGGCTGTAATTGATAAATGCAACATCATTAAGTTCAGCAGAATTTACTTGAGCTAGTAAATTTTTGCTTTGATTTGTGCTTCCGCCTCTCGCAAATTCAAGAGCAGTTTCCAACAGCTCCTGACTTGTTTGTTCTATTTCATTGACAATCAACATGTCGTTTTCGATTTCTTTAATATTAAATTCAATCTGTGATTCGGAAACATAGACATCAGAGGTGTTTGTATTTATGGTGTTCTGGGTCTGGGTGCAACCCATTGAGAGGATTGTGGCTAGAACAAATAGAGTATACAAATGACTAATTGATATTTTTTTAAATATGGAAAATTCAGGCATTCTCTACGTTATCTCAACTCCTATCGGTAATCTTGCTGATATGACATCTCGTGCAATTAATATTCTCAATAATGTAGATATTATTGCATGCGAGGACACAAGATCCAGTAGATCTTTACTTAATCATCTTGATATTAAAACTAAATGTATTTCCTATCATGAACATTCTGATTATAAAGAAACAGAGCTTATCCTCGAAACGCTGAGGTCTGGGGCTTCTATCGCACTAATATCTGATGCAGGAACTCCCTTGATATGTGATCCAGGTTTTAAATTAGTAAGAACGGTCCGCAACCTGGGAATTGATGTTATACCTGTGCCAGGCGCATGCGCTGTCACTGCAGCATTAAGTGTTTCTGGATTAAGTACAGATTCGTTTTTATTTAAAGGTTTTCTACCAAGGAAAAAACTAGATAGGATTAAAATCTTAAAGGATTTTTGTGACTACCCATTCACTCTTATTTTTTATGAGTCTCCACATAGAGTTCTTAAATCCTTAAAAGATATAGAGCTTACATTCGGAAGCAAAAGAAGGATTTTTATGGCCAGGGAAATGACGAAGCTTTTTGAAACATATATTTTGGGATCAGTAGAGGATTTGATTGATATTGTCGAACGAGATACAAATAATCAGAAAGGTGAGATAGTTCTGGTCGTTGAAGGGTGCGAAAAAAAAAGTAAGATGCTGGGTGATGCATCAACTAA
This sequence comes from uncultured SAR92 cluster bacterium, assembly GCA_902604945.1. Taxonomy (GTDB): domain Bacteria; phylum Pseudomonadota; class Gammaproteobacteria; order Pseudomonadales; family Porticoccaceae; genus AAA300-D14. The sequence goes on from CACLAG010000039.1 coordinate 7,465, forward strand.
GATACTGACACTCTTACTCGAAGAGATAAGCAGTTCAAAAGCATCTGCAATTGCAGCCAAAATTACAGGTGAAAATAAAAAAATGCTTTATCAGGAAGCAATAAGAATCAAGAGAGATAAATAGGTTTTTAATTTATATTTGAGACTAAAATTAATGAAGCATGAGAAAGTTTTTCCTGAACTGTGCGATGGCATAGAAATAAAAAATGATATGTGTGATTACAATGGGCATATGAACGTTCTTTTTTATTTTAAAATCTTTATCGATACTCTTGAAACTTACTATGAAAATGAGCTTGGCTTTTCGAAAGAATATTTCTCTAAAGGTTTTTCGTCTTTCTCTTTGGAGGATAATATTAGGTATTTAAAAGAGTGCAAAATAAACCAGGTTGTGAGCACAAGATTTAGACTTCATTCAATCAATAAAAAATTGATACACCTTGTGTCGATAATGATTAATGAGTCGAATGAAGTCTGTAGTATTTATGAGACAGTTATTGCGCATATTGATATGACTAAAAGAAAAACTGTGAATATGGAAGGCCGTTTTTTTGAAAATATTAAAATTATTTGTGAACGTCATAATGAAACAGAGATTAATTTACCGTTGAAGCTTTCGATAAAGCCTGTAAGCTGAGGTATCAAATTAGTGGTTGGTTGAAAAATTAATAATTAATAGAGATTAGAAGAATTATTGTGATTGAACAAATTGTAAACACTTTAAACAGCATAATATGGAGTAAGCCTTTAATAATACTTTGTTTGGGCGCAGGTGTGTGGTTTTCATGCCGAACAAAATTTCTACAAATTAGACATTTTAGACATATGTTGAGTCTTATCTTCCAGGGAAATACTTCTGAATCAGGGATCTCATCTTTCCAAGCTTTATCAATCTCATTATCAGGTCGTGTTGGAACAGGAAATATTGCCGGTGTTGCGACGGCAATCGCCATCGGTGGACCCGGTGCAGTATTCTGGATGTGGGTTGTAGCATTTTTCGGAGCTGCTACAGCCTTTATTGAGGCTACTCTCGCTCAGCTTTATAAAGAAAAAGACGAGTCGGGCATGTATCGTGGCGGTCCTGCATATTATATCGATAAAGCAATGAAAAATAAGACATATGCTGTGATTTTTGCTCTGAGCACAATTATTGCTGTTGGTTTTTGTTTGCCGGGAATACAGGCTAATAGCATAGCAATTTCTGCAGAGAATGCTTGGGGAATATCAAGAACAAACTTAGGATACTTTTTGGTCTTTATGATAGGGATTATTGTTTTCGGTGGAGTAAGAAGGATAGCTAAATTTACGCAAGTGATTGTTCCATTCATGGCGATTACTTACTTATGTTTGGCGTTAATTGTTATCGGTTTAAATATATCCGAAATACCTAATGTTATCTTTCTCATCTTAAGCAGTGCATTCTCGATAGATGCGGGTTTTGGCGCAATAGTCGGTTCTGCTATAGAGATGGGTGTGAAAAGAGGTATCTATTCAAACGAAGCGGGACAAGGAACTGCACCCCATGCCTCTGCTGCTGCTGAGGTATCGCACCCAGTAAAACAGGGACTGGTTCAAGCCTTTTCTGTCTATATAGATACTTTGATAGTTTGCACAGCCACCGCATTGATGATTCTTCTGACTGGTTTTTACAATGTAGTGTCTCCAGATGGTGGGATGATATATTCTGGGATTCAGGGAGTCGAGGCAGGGCCTGGCTATGTTCAGAGTGTGTTTGAAACCATTATTCCAGGATTTGGGGCTATTATTTTAGCGATATCTTTATTCTTCTTTGCATTTACTACGATTCTTGCGTACTACTACATTGCGGAGACCAATATTGTATATTTAAATAAGTACTTTAATACCCCTAGCTTAAAATTCTTTCTAAAGTTACTTTTATTGGGTTCCGTTATGTTTGGTTCTGTGAAGTCTGCGGAGCTTGCTTGGGCTATGGGTGATATCGGAGTAGGTCTAATGGCTTGGTTAAATATTATTGCCATAATCATTTTGCAGAAACCGGCCTTAAAAGCTCTTCAACATTACGAAAATCAGCTTGATGAGTCGGAGGGAAAAGATTTTGTGGCAGCCGATTTATCTATCGAAAATACAGACTGTTGGGCAGGCGATAACTAAATCGCATACAAAATGAAAAACCTAGAGATTTAATTCTGCGAAACCGTTCCATAGATTAACCACAGAGCAAAATAACTCGGCCGTTTTTGTCGCGTCATATAGAGCATTATGAGCATTTTCAGTTTCAAAGTGTATGCCTGCGGCAGAACAAGCTTTTGCTAAAACCGTTTGACCGTATGCGAGACCGCCTAGTGTTGCAGTATCAAAGCATGAAAAAGGATGGAGTGGATTCTTTTTGATTTTACACCTCTCTGCAGTGGCATTTACAAATGCAAGATCAAAATGCGCATTATGTCCTACCAGTATTGCTCTTTTGCAGCCTGTACTCTTCACTTCAGCAGAAATGCTAGAAAAAATCTCCGTAAAAGCTGTAGACTCCAGTTGAGATATCCTCTCAGGATCATATATATTGATCCCCGTAAACTCTAAAGCGGACTTATCGATTATTGCCTCTGCAAAAGGTGATATGTCTTTTGTTTCAGAGGATTTAATTGAAAGATTTCCATTTTCGTCCATCCGCAAAATTACTAATGCTATCTGAATAACCGCATTATTTTTTGGATCAAAACCGGTAGTTTCGACATCAATAACAACGGGTAAAAAGCTTCTGAACCTCGAAGAAATCTGTTTATTAATTGCAACTGTTGACGTCATTGAACCAGTTGCCAATTCAATTGCATATCAGCTCCAAGTGGGACTAGTGTTGTGTCCATATATTTAATTGATGAAGGAATTGTCCATTTATGTTTCTTAAGAGTTATAAAAGAATCATTATAAGGAAGGCCATAAAAATCGGGACCATTTTTACTTGCAAAGTTCTCTAAATGATCGAGAGAATTTAATTGATCAAATATCTCTGCATATAATTCGATAGCCGATAAGTGGCTGTAGCAACCAGCGCATCCGCAGGCGTTTTCTTTTTTATCTTTCGAGTGAGGTGCAGAATCTGTTCCAAGAAAGAATTTTTTGTTACCACTTGTCGCTGCCTTGATTAATGATTGCTGATGTCTCTCTCTTTTTAATATTGGGAGGCAGAACAAGTGTGGACGAATTCCCCCAACCAACATGTCATTCCTATTAAAAAGAAGATGTTGCGGAGTTATAGATCCATAAACAGTATCAGATTGATTCATTATATATTCGACACTATCGAGGGTTGTTATATGTTCTAAAGATATTTTTAATTCAGGGAATTTTTCGACAAGAGGTTTGAGGGTTTTTTCTATGAATACCGATTCTCTATCAAAAATATCTATGCCTTTTTCTGTCGACTCACCATGGATTTGCAGGACCATACCGACTTCTTCGAATGTTTTTGTTAGGTTTTTTAGATCTGTCACGCCAGTTTCTGAATTTGTAGTAGCCCCTGCAGGATAAAGCTTTGCACCAAAAATCACCTTTGAATCATAGGCTTTGTATATTTCCTCCGGACTAGTTAGGTCAGTCAGGAACAGAACCATTAAAGGGGACCAAGATGAACTGTCTGGGATATTATCCAAAATTCTCTGCTTATATTTTATAGCCAAGTCAACCGTAACAACTGGTGGTACAAGGTTTGGCATAATAATCCCGCGTCCGAAACCCCTGCATGCCAAAGGCACGGTGGTTCTGAGTGCATCATGATCTCTTAGATGAAGATGCCAGTCGTCTGGTTTAATAATAGTTAGTTTTTTCTGCGAATCTGCCATAGCATGAATGCTACCGCAAACGGAGTTAGTATCCTAATTTTTTAAGTTGCACATGTGTTTTGGGAACTATGTTTTTTAATCCAAGAGGATATATACTTCTTGTAAGCATTCATTTAAAAAATTAGGAATTAAGCTTGATAGAAAAGGTAGTTCTGGCGTACAGCGGAGGTTTAGATACCTCGGTCATTGTTAAATGGTTGCAGGAAACCTATAAATGTGAAGTAGTCACATTTACTGCAGACATAGGCCAGGGTGAGGAAATAGAGCCAGCTAGAAAGAAAGCTAAAGATTTAGGTGTAAGACAGGTTTTTATAGAGGATCTGAAAGAGGAATTTGCG
>CACLAG010000040.1:0-11603 GCA_902604945.1 uncultured SAR92 cluster bacterium
AGGAGTTTACACGTTAAACTATTCAGCATCGGATAGTTCTGGGAATGTGGCAACTAGTTCGCGCGAGGTCACCGTCAAAGAGGGTATTGTGACGTTTATCGTTACGGCGGACTACAATGGTGGTTGGCTTTATATCATTGACGGTGTCGTTAAACCTGAATTAACCTTGGAAATTGGGACTACTTATACGTTTAAATATCCATCAAACCACCCACTTAGATTTTCCATTACCAGCGATGGAATTCATAATGGTGGAAGTGAGTACACTCAAGGAGTTGATACATCTGTGAATGGGCAAATTACTATAAGTATCACTTCGTCAACAGCAAATACATTATATTATTACTGCCGACTCCATGTAAATCAGGGTGGAAAAATTAATGTTGAGTAATTTCACGCAAAATTATTTAGTGGAAGTTAAACACCCCTGGTGATAGAACTTTTACCTATTTTTTAGAGGCGTCAACGATTTGTAATGCTTAGACGTTGTCTTTGTTAACGTTTTATGTAGCCCATTATTGCACCTATCCTTGGAGAACTTCTATGTCCTTAGAAACAGATAATTCAGGCCATAATGACAACGCTTCTGCACAATCTCAACCTAACCGTATATTGCCTTTTGAATTTCGAGGTAGTGGTGGGGAATATTTTAAAATATGGATTGTAAATGTATTGTTGACCCTTGTAACACTTGGAATTTATTCTGCGTGGGCTACCGTTAGAAACAATCGTTATTTTTACTCAAATACTTTTGTTGATGACGTTTCGTTCGATTATCTTGCCAAGCCATTGCAAATATTGAAAGGTCGCGTGATAGCGGTTGGTCTTTTCCTTATAATAGTTGGCATAGCTACGATTTCTCCGACATTGGTAGCGCTTATTTATTTAATATTCGCCGTGGCAGCACCTTATATTTACAACCAGGCGGTTGCCTTCAAGATGCGAAATACAGCATACCGGAATCTTCAATTTAGATTTTATGGGAGCTACGGAGAAGCTTTTAAAGTTCTAATTGCGTGGCCAATTGGAGCAGGTATAACTGCTGGCCTTCTTTATCCCATAGCATTAAGGGAATTGCATCAATATAGATTGAATAAGTCGGCTTATGGAACAACTCAGTTTAATTTTTCCGCTTCGGCTAGCGATTACTATAAAATATTTGGTATCGGTGTTGCTATTATGTTATGCCTTTCCGGGATTGTTGTAACCTTGCTAAGTGGCTTGATGGCCTTGCAGGGGAAAATTTTACTTGGATTTTTGTTCAGTTATTTTTTCGCAATGCTCTACTTTACGGTCTCTCTTACTAACCTGGTTTTTTCAAATGTTTCATTGAAAGAGCATAGTTTCAGTGCCAAGTTGACGGTAATTGAATATGCTAAAGTCATGACAACTAATCTAGTTTTAATCACGTTAACGTTGGGTCTGTATATTCCTGCAGCTAAGATTAGGATGATGAAATACATGACAAGTCGCATGGAGCTTCATGCCCAAGGATCTTTGGAGGATTTCGTTGCCGCTGAGAAAGAGTCTGTAAGTGCTCTTGGCGAGCAACTTGGTGAAGTTTTCGATTTTTCAGCATAATCAATGGTAATTGAAGGCTTTTACTTAGATGGCATAACCTCTAAAAGAGTGCCTGCGCGCTTAGAAATTCTATCTCGTCATCAACAAAGATTGGCCATCACTGATCAAGCTAATAATGATCAGTTATTCTGTGTTAAGTTAGTTCAGTTAGAAATAAGTTCCCGACTAGGTGGTGCACCGAGGACATTTGCTTTTGAAAGTGGAGCGCAATTCGTAACTAATGACAATGATGGTGTCGATCAACTATTGAAAGCGTTAAAACCAGGTATTGCTCCATCGATATTGCATACGCTAGAGAAAAATTTTATCTTAATATTATTTTCCGTTATAACCACCATAATGGTAGTCGGGTCAGTTACTGTTTATGGTATCCCAAAAGCTGCTAAATATATTGCGTTCAATATGCCGAACTTTGTGGTTAAGCAATTCGAAATGGATATGGTGATTCTTGACAAGACTATGTTTAGGCCGTCCGAACTTTCTATAGAGCGTATAAGAGATATCAAACGCTTTATCAATCCTTACATTCAGGAGTATATATCCGATCCCAACACCTATCTTGAGCCGCGTTTAGATTTTAGATCAGGTATGGAAGCGAATGCATTTGCTTTGCCTAGTGGCCAGATTATTTTTACAGATTCATTAGTTGATTCTGTCGAGAATGATAATGAGCTGGTTGCTGTATTCTTTCATGAATTAGGTCATCTCAAGGAAAAACACATGATGCGTCGGTCACTGCAAGATGGCATTGTTGCCATTATGGTGTTTTTCACTATCGGTAATCTCGATGCACTAGAGATTGCCAGCGCTATACCTACACTCCTTGCGGATATGTCGTATTCTCGTGATTTTGAGCGTGAAGCTGATTTATATGCTTTGCAAAAGATGACCCAGAATGGTGTCGATTTAGATTATTTTCGGGATGTCATGAAACGACTTTCAGAGGAAACGTCTGATTTTGATAAACCTCATTCCACAGGAGCTGATGGGCTTGAAGATCTTAAAGTGCCTGAATTTTTGAAGACCCATCCAGGATGGAGAGAACGTCTTTTATTGGTTGATGAATTCCAATCGTCTGCCGGACAGTAACGTTAACAAAAAGTAACATATTGAATTGATGTTTCATAAGGAACAGATTTGTTTATTGATTCCAGAATTTTATCTAATCCGACAATTGAACCATGTTTTTCGGCCATGGATCCTTAAATGTATGGCCTGCATTCCAAAGATCGATTTCTTCATCCGATAGGAAACATGATTTTAGTGCTTCGGTGAAATGGTCAACGTGGGACTTATCGCCAATGACTGTAATATCACATTTTCGATCACCAAACCGCCCTTTCTCTTTTTCGATTATGTCTTTAAGCATAGAGATTTCCTCCGCAGACATAACAGAATTTTCATCTTCTAAGAATCCTGTTCTCCATAATCCAACGATTTCAAGACTTATCCCACCAGCAGCCTGATTCCATAGTATGGAATATTTGTCACGACTTGCTAGCCAAAAAAATCCTTTGCTTCTATAGATTTTTTGGTCAAGGTACTGATGACAAACGGACCAAAGCCTTTCAGGATGAAAGGGACGATCGTCTTTTATTACTCGGGTTGCTAAATCATAGGGTCTTTCATTCAGAGTATCTGAATCCAAAATAGGCTTTAACTCATCAATCAGTTGAGCCACATTAAAGTAGTTATATTCTTGAAGATGAAATAGTGACTTGATATCCACTTTGCCAAAATGAACTGACTGAACTGCAGTAAAAGGATTTATATTATTTATAGCTTTTGTGATAGAAGATACCTTACTCTCTATGATGCGGTCAGTTTTAGTAAGGAAGACGTGACTGCTAAACATTATTTGCTCTACCAATAAATTGATTGTGTCTCGCTTTCCAGCGGCCATATTGTTTTGCATTCTAGATATGAGAGCTTTCCCATCATCAAAATCTTGATGAAGCATAAGGCTATCAACGAGTGCGAAAACTGCAGAAAGCTTTACTTTATTCTGATTTTTAAAATATTCAATGAGAGGCAAAGGATGACAGCTCCCAGATGTTTCGATTACGATCAGTTTAGGATTTTGATTTGCGAGTAGTTTCTTAATTGCTTTATCAAGTTTCTTTATCCCTCCTTTACTGCTTAGTACACAGTTGGATATGGAAACTAAAATTTGACTGTTTTCTTCTACCGCACCCGTACTTCCCAGAAGTTCGCCATCCACATCCAATTCGCTCATATCGTTTACAATAGCACTAATAGGAATTCCCATCTTCTTTGATTGAGCAAGGAGATTTCTAAACAAAGTGGTTTTGCCTGAGCCAAGAAAGCCATTAAGAATAATGACAGGTTTAACTCTTGATTTTTTCACTCAAAACCTACTTTTAGTTTTGAACGCCTTGATACCATATAGGAGAAGTCCATGCCATTTCTCTTATTATTTTTGGATAATCATCTGACTTGCAAACCTCCGGGCGGGATTTTACTGCGATTTTATCGCAGTCATAGGTATGCCAACGTGGTGAGGGTAATTCTACAGCTCGTAAATAATAGTATGCTGATTGATTGAGCTTAAAGTTGTCGTCTGCGTAAATAATACATATCTCATCAGAACCAGTTGGAAATTCCGCGATTGAGATTACCTTATTATTTAGATTGCCCTCGGTATCTAACCAACCTTTGATTAATTGCAAAGACTGAAGTTTTGAACTTTCAAAATCTCTAACAGCATGAGCTAGGAATTTTGGTGCTCGATTCAAGTCTTTATTTGGTGCAAGGTCACTACCCATTGGGACTGCGTTTTTGTAAGCTTCTGCAATCATCTCTGGATTAGCGCATAGATTCTCATCAAGCGTCCACCCACCAAAGAGTCTTGGTTTTATTCGTGGACCAGAAGTTCCAAATACTTCTTTGCGTAACATTGCATCAAAGATTGCATCTCTCGTATTTTCAGTTGCCCATACGCCAGCTAAACCACCAGGATTAGAGTCAATTGCCGTCGTGAGTGGCAGTCCTAGCTGGCCAAAACCTAGACGTCCGAGGGGAGTATCCTCTCCACTCACCGAACCATTCCAATCAGATTCTTTTACTGCTCCTGGGGTTGCCGAATGGTTGTCTGTAGCTGCGATAATGCCTAATTTTATCGGATTCACACCAATATTTTCCTCTTCTTGCAAACCAATCAGCAAAGATGATCTTAAAAAATCAGTTGCATCAATACATCCTGCACCTAAAATGCCCCTATTACCGGGGATTTTAGGTTCGCACTCTTCGGTTGGTATTTCTGTTTCTCCAACACCCTCTACGAGTTGACCACGCTCTATGGATAGAGCCTTGAGCACCCTAGGCTTTCCAATTTTACGAATTGCCTCAATGTCGCATAGTTCATCAGGTTGGCCAAGAACGCTTGTCAGTCCATTAACGCATTCTGAAGTGCCTTTGTGTTGGAAGATCTCCATAATAGGCTCACGCTGAAGTCGGTGTTGAGCATAGTCTTGTTTTACTTTTTTATTGTTGGGAAGTTTTCGGTAGGGCGCCATGCGTCCATTCGACAGATTTGTATTGTGCGGAATGGTTAAGTAATCGCACTCTTGTTTAGTGTCACAAACTTCATCAAGCTTTTGCCAAAGCATACTATCTAAAGGCGCATCAATGTAGGTTATCGGTAACTTTGGGACTGATGATCCTCTAAAGATGACGTTTCTATGATAGCTTGAATTACCCGGTGAGCCAGTATATTCATAGCCTATAAAGCTCGTAAATTTACAAGGATCATTTGCTTTATCAGCTGCATGACGGATATCTGTCCACGGTGATATGGCCTGTTCTTCGCATAATTTCCCATTCTCTCCACATAATTCGACAATTCGTTTGGGTGTTTCTCGAGAGATGATTTGCCCAAACAACATCAATGGTGAGCCTTCGGAAGCACGATATTGTTCTCTGCAAAAGTCAGTGTTATAGAAATCTGATTCTTGTTTGGTGCACATTGACCACTCACCTAAAAATTCACCGTGGTCTGTTACCGCCAAAAAATCTAGAGGACGATCTATTTTAAGACGACCGAGGGGGATCCCATCAGAATCAAGAGGGAAGAACGCTATCTCCTCACCTCGAGCAAAACGGTTTGCGTCCTCTGGTGTAGCTCCTAAATTTCCTGCGACTGCATCAAAAGAATAACTTGTATGAACATGTAAATCCCCAAAAAAAGCATTCATATTTGGATTTCTATTGGGGCATTCTCCGTCTGTTAAGATGTTCAGATCAGGACTAGTTATAGTGACTGTATCTTGTTTTAACTTGATTTGTGGTTTCGTATTATCGCAACCAAAAATAAATATCATTAGAAATATTAGAGCGATTAATGTAGTTTTCATACTTGTGACACGCAAAAATAGCAGAGCTTAGTTAAGGGACGAAGCTGCAAGGTAGTGTGACATCACTCCACAATTACGTAGACTTGATTTGTCGCTCCCGGCGCCAAGCAATTCATCTTGTACGTGGATTCGGGCTTTTTCGAGACGCTTCATGGATCGAGCAGTAAAGGGCCCATCGCCAAGGTCAAGTTCAAAGAATTTCTCTCCTTTGCCTGCCGCACGGATACTCTCCGCAGCAAATCTCTGATAATGGTTTATGGCATAGTCAAAAATCGGCAAAAGACTTTCTGGCAGTTGGTCATCAGATTTCCAATGGTCTTTTGATTTCGCACCTGACCAGACGCGCTCCACATAATCTTCCATAATTGGTAAATGCTGGCCTACCCAACTTTTTGGTTCTGGATCTAAGAGAAAGTGTGCAACGAAGGGACCAACCAAAGCAAAGTCTCCAAGACAAGCCCGATCACCTAAGAGGAAGTTGCTATCTTTAAGGTGCGCAACGAGCAGTTGCAGCAGCCGCTCAAAGTCAGCTTTGATCGCTTTGCTTTTTTCCGGTCCAGCACCCTGTACTTCACAAGCGGCAGCACCGAACGATCCATGAATAATTTCACCAAAATTTTCTATTTGTGCTTTTTCATCATTATTTAGTTCAGCATCGATATGTTTGCCAAGCAACACATTACTACCAAAGCGTCTTCCTGTAACTACAACATTATCTGGATAACACCACCTGGAGTGCAGAGCGTGTCTTGGATACCAGTGATTGAAAAAGTCTTCCAAAATAAAGCATGCTCCTCTTTGCGCCGGGCTTTCTGGAATCACTGGACATTGTTTGAACCGATCATTTAAAAAAGGACCAATACTTATCGTGTCGTTAAGCATCCAGCCATCAGGTGTTTTTAAGATAGGAATAAAATGGGTTCCAACACGAGCATTAATAGCAGCTGATTTTTCTTGACTCTTGATCTCCCATTGATAGGGAATGGATTGATAGCATAACTGCGCTTCTAGCTTACGTGTAAACATGCTTAGCTCTTGGCCTATGAGCGTATAGATACCTTGATACATGCAGTTAATCTCCGTTATGTTAATTTAAAATCTTAAATATAGCATACTACATTTTAAGGTCTTGGCCGGTTCTTAATATACCGGCAAATGATGTTCGCTCAACTCGAGCAGACAACAGTACCCTCATAAGTTATATTGGTTTCGATTAGATAGCAGGTACGCCTAAATTTTTGTATCGACAACTTTTTAATCAAAATCTTTTGAGTCATGCCTTTCAGCTAGGCGCCTAGATTCATCTCCCCAGACTCGGTTAACCCTGAGTCCTCTCTGCACTGCAGGGCGACTTTGAATCTTATCAGCCCACCTTTTTACATTAGTATAAATGCCAACATCTAAAAATTCTTGAGCATTATAAAGTGCGCCCGAAACTACTGTGCCATACCAAGGATGAGTTGCCATATCTGCGATAGTATATTCATCGCCAACAAGATATTCTCTTGTCTCTAAGTTTCGCTCCAAAACATCGAGTTGCCTTTTTACTTCCATAGCAAATCGATTGATTGGATACTCATACTTTTCTGGCGCATAAGCATAAAAATGTCCGAAGCCTCCACCAAGGAACGGCGCACTAGCAACTTGCCAGAACAGCCATGACAGACATTCTGCATACCGGGACTCATCTTTCGGTATAAATTCATTAAATTTTTGTGCTAAATGAAGCAGCATGGCACCTGATTCAAATATTCTTATCGGTTGATCTGAGCTTCGATCCATTAAAGCCGGAATTTTAGAATTGGGGTTTATATCTACAAAGCCACTGCTAAATTGGCCTCCCTCGCCTATATTTATCAGCCACGCATCGTATTCGGCACCTTTATAACCAAGAGCAAGTAGCTCTTCAAACATTACTGTTACTTTTACTCCGTTTGGAGTGCCGAGAGAATAAAGTTGAAAAGGATGTTTGCCAACGGGAAGTGTTTTGTCATGGGTGGGGCCGGCAATTGGACGGTTAATAGATGCAAACTTCCCACCGTTTTCTTTGTCCCATTTCCAAATTTTTGGAGGCACGTAACTGTTTTTACTCATTCTTGTATCCTTTTATTCTCAGTTTTCTGAAATATGATTTAAAGCGAAAGTTGTCTTTCGATAATTGTTTTATAGCCTGTTTTATTTGCATTAGCTATTGTCTCGATTTCAGGTTCTTTAGTGCTAATGTCGCCTAGCATAGTTAAACATAAATGAGCATCATTGTGACTGTTAAGCGTCGTCATGTCATTCATCCATCTTTTGACATTTGGGAATGATTCGAAATCAAAAAGGTTCGTGAACTCAGGTTTTAGCTGACCAATTTCCGAGTATGCCATGAAATCGGCAATTGAGAGATATTCGCCGGCAATAAATTGGTTGTTGGCAAGCCAATATTGCTCCAGGGTTTCAAGAGATCGCGTAAAAGATTTTTTTGCTGTCTTCAAGAGCACTTCTGGGAATGCAAGATCTTTTCGCACACTAGGGGCAAAGTAGCCAAGAGCGGCATCTCTTATTCCTCGATGGTGAGAATGCAAGTACCAGTCGATTTTTGAACATTTAATTGGGTTATTTGGATAGAGATCTTCCCATTTATGTTTGCGGCATAAATATATTAAAATTGCACTCGCTTCTGCCATCAATACACCATTCGTTTTATCTTCCAGAAAAGGTATTGTTCCATTGGGATTTTTGCATAAAAATGCAGGATTACGAGTGCCTATAGGCCCCTTAGATCCGGGATTCATAAGTATTAGGTCAAAGAGTTTTTTCTTATGCAGTAGCACCCAGATTACTGCTCTTACTGGTTGCGATAAGGGAGTACCGTAAAGCTTTAGATCAGAATTATCTTTCTTCATTGAAGATTTTAACCTCGAGGGTATTTTATATAACTGCTAAAAATTTGCTCCACTTCATCGACTACACCGATACTTTCCGAAATTATTTTTTTATTGTCATTCAACATAATATTTGAGGTATCAAGTCCAGCACACCGTTTCATCGCTGCCTCATTTCCGCTCCAGAGCATGCATGCTACTAAACGAGGCAGACGCTCTGTTTTCACATTCATTTGGAAATCTTTGCTAAGGTACTCCGTTAATATGTTTTCATAACTTGCATTGATTGCGAGCAAATAATTATCATTCATTAACGATATTGACGATTTCAGTGCCTGTTTCTTATATTCGCCAAAACCTAGGTTAGACAAGTATGAGACTGATGACTCTATCCAGTCACGCCAGATTTGGAATGTTGACTTACTTGCAAAATTTTCATGAAGCCGGTTTTTAAACTCGCGAGTTGCCACTTCCGCCGCCACCAAAGCGAGCTCTTCCTTATTCTTAAATTGTTTATATAGTGTTTGAACATGCACTCCGGCATGCTCCGCGATTTCATGTAAAGGGGTATTTGGATATCCATTTCTTGAAAAAGTGATAGCGGCCGCCACTGCGAGTTTTTCTCTATTTAAGTTTTTCTTATGAGTTCGTTTAGGATATTTAAGTAACATGAGCTCTGTGTTTTGAATTCCAAATATATAATCTGTTTATAGGCTAACTGCTTAATTCTTTTAATGGGTATGCTGCAATAACCACCCACTTAGAAAATAAAATAGGCTATAGCACAAAAATATAGTTCATAAATTGACCAAGTCCAAAGTCAGTTGAAAGATATATGCGTTTGCTATAGTTTACTACATTAATTGGTTCAAATGTTTCAAAGCTTGGCTCATAAGGTCTTAAATATTATGAAACCACTTGTAAATGAAAGTGAGCAAATAAAATCATCAGATATAGCTTTTCTTCTTTTTCTAAGTCTCATTAATGTCATAAATTTCATTGATCGTCAGCTTCTCATAAGCTTTGCAAACTGGATTAAGCCTGAGTTAAATCTTTCTAATTTTGAATTTGGCTTGCTAGCAGGTCTTGTATTTATATTTTTCTATGCGGTGATGGGATTATTTATGGGCGCTATTGCCGATCGAGTGAATAGAACCCGTCTTATAGCTTTCGGCTTAGGCCTTTGGAGTGTGTTGACCGTTTTTTCAGGAGCGGCTAAAGGTTTTTTAAGTTTGGCTATACCTCGAATGTTTATCGGCGTTGGTGAATCTACTTTAACACCGGCTGCATTATCTTTATTGGGTGATAGATTTCCCGCTAGATGGCAGGGTTTAGTGGTAAGTATTTATGGTATGGGTGTTTCTATTGGATTGGGACTAAGTTTGTTTATTGTTGCTTATCTTGAACCTATATTTGGTTGGCGGGGCTGTTTTTATTTATTAGGTAGTATTGGTGTTGTGATGGCTGTAGGTATGCTTTTTATAAAAGAAACTCCGCGCAAGCAACCCATAATAAATAACACAAGTATTTTACATGATTTATCTGTTACGAAGGTTTTTAGAGATTTAAAAGTTTTACTATCGGCTTCTCCTTCGTTGACGGCAACTTTGTTAGGCACGGTAATATTTGCTTTACTCCTCGGTGCAACAAGTTTTGAACAGCTTTGGTTTGCAGAAGAGCGCGGATTTGATAGAAGTGTTATTGCACAGAAAACTGCAGGTATTGCAATATCAGCTGGGATACTTGGTAATTTAGTCGGCGGTTATGGAGGTGACATATTCCTGAGATGGAGCGGAATAGGACGACCATATTTCCTAGCTTTAGTTATGTTGCTTTTAGCACCTTTCATTATTACTTACCGTTTTATAGATCCAGACAATATATTTTTCTGGGCTGGGGTTTTTGCTATGTACTTTCAAATAGGCTGTCTTTATGGCCCTGCTTTTGGAACTATTCAGGACCTTGCTCCTTCAAATAAAAGAGGCATTGTAGTCGGTTTTGCTGTTCTCCTTATTCAGATATGTGGTGCGGCCTTAGGTGCAGTGACTGCCGGATTAATGATCGATGTCTTTACAAAATATGGGTTTTCACAACCTTACTCAATAACTTTATTAATTTTTACAGCAATATCTTTGCTAGCTATCCCTATTTTTGTGTTTGCTGGCAGAAGGTTTGAGAGAGATAGACAAAAGATGAGAGAGTTATAGCCGGTTTTGATATGTTCATACTATCATCTGCTCAGGAGTCAAGCTCCGAGCGCTTTTCTCTGTACTGATTTTAGCCACTAAGAGATTGTTGGATCAGAGATTACGCTTGAGCGGGCATGCGAAATTGCTCGCGCAACACACGCTTTAAAACCTTACCAGCAGGATTGCGCGGGATTTCATCGACAAATTCCACACTCTTTGGCATTTTGAATTTTGCAAGTTTGCCGTCACAATAATCCAGAATTTTCTGAGCATCGAGACCCTCGTCAGACCTCACGACCACAGCCAGCGGCGTTTCGCCCCAGCGTTCACTATACTGCCCAATTACAGCGACTTCGGCAACACCAGGGTGCGCAAGAATAACATTCTCGATCTCCGCAGGATAGACGTTCTCACCACCTGAAATCAGCATATCCTTTACGCGATCAATGATGTAGATGTAACCATCTTCGTCGCGAGTCGCCAAATCGCCAGTTTTCACCCAACCGTCTACCAAAGTCTCCTGAGTGGCTTCCGGCTGATTCCAGTACTCTTTCATAACGTGACGTCCACGGATCAATATTTCGCCGGGG
>CACLAG010000041.1:0-10427 GCA_902604945.1 uncultured SAR92 cluster bacterium
ACTTTAGTCAGCAAAAAATAAACGAAAATAGGGGAAATCAAAGTTGCTAGTTGGGCTCCGGACAGGACAGGAAAAGAAATACAAGCGACGCCAAGCCATAGCAGAATTTCACCAAAATAATTAGGATGTTGCGACCAAGACCAAAGGCCAGTGTTCATAAACTTGTCCTTATTTTCCTCAATCTTTCGAAATTTTGTCTTTTGGTTATCAGAAATCACTTCAACCAAAAAACCTACTGCCCAAAGAAATATCCCTAAAAATCCATAGAAACCGATATCCAATTTAACGCTTGAGGTTATTGCCGCAAGACCAGCCCCAAGTGTGATCAATACCCATAGGCCTCCTAGTGTCCAAGTCATTAGGAACCAAAGAAAGTTATGTTTCATAACTTCGAACCGTCGGTCCTGGCCAGCTTTCTTTACTCTCAAAAAAAGAAAAGAACCAAGCCGAAGTGCCCAGATTAGAATCATGGCGCAAATAATCAAATCACGCACATGAAGCATAGGACTCGCATAACAGGAAGCAAGTGCTATCAATATGTAAGATATAGATCCAGTTAAATCGAAGTAATGCTCTGTTGAGTTTAGATATGACGGAATGAAGACTAGCCAGTGCAGCAGAAAACCAAGAGAACCACATAAAAAGAACATGGGAACGTTCCAAAGAGATATGCTGCTGGAGCTTCCAGCAGCCAAAATCAAGGCGCCCAAAATCAATGAAATCAATATTCCTAGAAGACTTTTTTGTGTTGACATAATTACCCCTATTACGACTTTATAAAATCCTGCCGCAACTAATAATCCTTTTACGAAATTTTATTCATATTTAGATGACTACTCGTAAATCGAACACCATTTTTGAATTTAAAACGAACATAGTTTTGTTGTATTTGATTTAAGTAACAACGCATAATAGTTAAAACAATGTTAGATCTTTTCAAAAGTAAGACCAACTTATGACCACATTTTTATCCAAATTATATGATCAACTTGTCGTTGAAAAACCAAAAATTGCGCTTCTTCTGACCATGATGATCACAATCGGCATGTCACTGGGTCTTGCCAATTTTAAACTTGACGCCTCTGCGGATTCATTGACTCTCGAGAGAGACGAAGATCTTGATTTTCATCGACAAGTATCAAAAAAATATGGTACAGATAATTTCCTAGTAATTACGTTCACGCCAAAAACTGGCGACCTATTTGATGATGATAATTTAAAAACTATCGGCCTTATCTCAAATAAACTATCGATAATAGATGGTGTTGAAAACGTGAGTTCCATTGTCAATGTGCCACTTTTATATAGCCCAAAAATAACTATCGACAGCTTGGCTAACGAACCACTTACTCTCATGTCTGCAGATATCAATAAGGAACTTGCAATAAACGAATTTCTAAATAGCCCGGTTTATAAAAATAATATTCTGAGTCAAGATAAAAATACGACCGCAATATTGCTGACAATTGCTATCGATTCGGATTACGTCGCACTCGCTGAAAAAAGAGACGCGTTAAGACAAAGGGCCGCCACAGATACTTTAAGTGCTGAAAGCAAGAGCGAGTTAAAGAGAGTCATCCAAGAGTTTTACGATTATCAAACTATGCGGTATTCACTAGACCATAAAAGAGTAAAAGAGGTTAGAGATGTTCTGAGCGAATTTGAAGATCGAGGGAAAATATTTCTCGGTGGGCCTGATATGATTACAGCTGATCTAATTAGTTTTATCAAAAAAGATCTACTTATTTTTGGGATAGCAATAACAATTTTTATAGTTATTATTTTATCGCTAATCTTTAAAGAGCCAGAGTTTGTAGTTTTACCTTTGGTGTCATGCGCCAGTTGCGTTCTTATTGTCCTTGGAGGTTTGAGCTGGTTTGGCTGGAAACTTACCATTATTTCTTCAAACTTTATTCTTTTATTAATAATCTTAACTCTCGCGATAAATATTCACTTAATCGTCCGATTTAGGGAGCTTTCAAGCACTTCAGAAGCAGACAAAACTAAAGAAAATGTAAAAATTATGGTGAAAACTATGTTTAAGCCATGCTTGTATACTATGTTAACGACGATGGCCGCGTTCCTCTCTCTTATCACCAGTAATATCAGACCAGTTATAGATTTCGGCCTAATGATGACTGTAGGTGTTGGGTGCGCATTTGTCTCAGTTTTTATCATAATACCATCAAGCTTATCGCTATTTTGCAATAAAAAATTTAAAACCCGTAAAGATCTATCGTTGAATATCACAAAATTTTTTGCATCAATGGCAGAGACACAGGGTAGTCAGATTATCATAATCTCAATATTCGTCACTATCATTAGCGGTATAGGACTGACCCAACTTAAAGTGGAGAATAAATTCATAGACTTCTTCCATTCAAGCACAGAAATACATCAAGGCATAAAAGTTGTGGATAAATCACTGGGAGGCACAACACCACTTGACGTCATTATAAAAGCTCCACAGATCGACATGACCATTGAAGAAAATGATCTTGATAATAATCTTTTTGAGGATGACTTTGATTTTGATGATTTTTCAGACTTTGAAGAATTTACCGACGGAGATGAAATACAGTTTGATATGGAAGCGGACGAAAACAATATGATTGTGCCTAGTTATTGGTTTTCATCTGGCGGTCTAGCTGATTTAGAACGACTTCATCGGTATCTCGAAGAAATGCCAGAGATTGGCAAAGTAGCATCACTAGTTCAAATTCATGATATCGCAACAGATCTGAGTGGCCGCAGTTTAAACGATTTAGAACTATCCATAATGCGTCAAACTCTTAACGAAGAAATAACTAATCAATTAATTAAGCCATATTGGGATCAAAACTCAGATGAAGTTCGGATCCAAGCTCGGATTATCGAAAGTTATGACAATCTTAATAGGCAGAACTTAATTCAAAAGATAAAAACATATGGTATCGAGGAACTGAATCTGAGTGATCAACAATTAAGGCTCTCGGGCATATTTATATTATATGAAAATATGCTCAACTCTTTGTATAAATCTCAAATCCAGACACTTGGGACTGTGCTTTTAGGGATATTTTTAATGTTTTTATTACTTTTCAAATCCATAAAGTTCTCATTAATCGCTATTACGCCGAATATATTAGCTGCCATAGCAATTCTTGGTAGTATGGGTATATTTAGTATCCCATTGAACATAATGACAATAACTATCGCTGCGATAACAATTGGGATAGGTGTGGATCACTCCATTCACTATATCACTAGATTTAAGGCTGAATTTAGAAGCTGCAAAAACTATACGGAAGCCTTAACTCATGCTCATACAACGATAGGGCAAGCATTATTTATTTCTTCAATAACAATAATCATAGGCTTTTCCATCCTTACCTTTTCGAGTTTTGTGCCTTCAATACACTTTGGAATACTTACTGGAATGGCAATGATGCTAGCATTACTTGGCTCATTAACTTTGATGCCAAAATTAATTCTTCTTACAAAACCGTTGGGAGCTGAAGAATAACAAACTATAATTTGTGGTTGGTCGAAGTTGTCGACTTGCGAGGAAATTCGAAACAAATTTGCTCAGCTATAAATACACCGATAAGCTTTTAAATGAATAATTAAAATGAAGAAAAACATCCCACCAACTGTCTTATTTATTCTTGATGGATGCGGTCACAGTGAGGATAAAAGTTTTAATGCTGTTGCTAATGCAAAAAGACCAATATGGGATAGTCTTTGGAATGAGGCCTCCTCAAAATGCTTAATTGAAACAGCAGGAGAATATGTCGGCCTTCCGAAGGGACAAATGGGTAATTCAGAAGTAGGCCATACAACGATTGGTGCCGGAAGGGTTGTTTTTCAAAGCCTATCAAGAATAAACAAAGCGATCGAGAACAAATCATTCCATAAGAATACCATCTACTGTGATGCAATTGATAAGGCAGTCAAGGCAGAGAAGTCCGTTCATGTAATGGGTTTGCTGTCTTCTGGAGGAGTTCATAGTCATGAGAATCATTTACATGAATTAGTGAAGTTAGCGGCAGCGCGCGGTTCAAATAACATAAAAATTCACATCATACTTGATGGTAGAGATACACCTCCCAAAATTGCTCGCACATCTTTAGTCAGAATAGAGGCACTATGCCAAAGTATTGGTATCGCTAAGATAGTTTCGGTTATTGGAAGATACTTTGCGATGGATAGAGATAATCGTTGGGATAGAACCGAGAGTGCCTATAAACTCATATCTGAAGGAAAAGCCAAATACTCTGCAAAAGATTCCATTGAAGCATTAAATAATGCTTACGCTAGAAACGAAACAGATGAATTCGTAAGTGCGACCTCGATCGGAAAAGAATCTATAGGAGAAAACTCCATATGTGATGGCGACGCTGTCGTTTTCATGAATTTTAGACCAGATAGGGCGAGGCAAATAACTCGCGCATTCGTTGACACGAAATTTCACCATTTTAAAAGGAGCCAATTTCTCAAGCTAGGTAGCTTTGTTATGACCACAGATTATGGCTCAGAACTTAACTGTGCATGCGCATTCCCAAAACTAAAAATAAAGGATTGCCTTGGTGAAATCTTGGAAAAGAATCATAAAAAGCAATTTAGGATTGCCGAAACAGAAAAATATGCGCACGTAACTTTCTTTTTAAATGGGGGTAGAGAAACAGTATTCGAGGGTGAAGATAGAGCCTTACTAGCATCCCCAAAAATATCAACCTACGATTTGAAACCCGAGATGAGCGGTAGCAAAGTGACCGAAAGACTAATAGCTGCTATTAATAGTCAACAATATGATGTGATTATATGCAACTACGCAAACTGCGATATGGTTGGACACACAGGCAACTATCAAGCTGCAATAAAATCAGTTGAGGCTGTAGAAAAATTTGTAACAAAAGCATTAAAAGTTATCAAAGCCAATAATGGACAAGCACTCATCACGGCAGATCATGGAAATGTAGAAATAATGTACGATAAGAAAACACAACAAGTGCATACTCAGCACACCATCCTTCCTGTTCCCCTAATTTATCAAGGACCAAAAGATCTATTGCTCAAGAAATCAGGTTCCTTGGCTGACATTGCTCCAACTATCCTTGATTTGCTTGACTTAAACAAGCCTGAAGAAATGACGGGCTCATCGCTAATCGTAAGATAATTAATTCCTCAAACATTTAAAGAGTTCCAGTGCATTCAAATGTTTAGATTTAAGTTCTCATATTTATTAATAATCAATCTCATAATAAGTGTAGAGACAAATTCTCTTTTAACAGATAAAGAAACTTCCAAAAAAATTCACGCAGATATACTCCTCTATTCAGATTCATTAGACGCCAATGAAACTAAAATTTTAGAAGTAGAGAACGAGCTTAAGAATATAGAGATCAGTCAAAGCAATAATTTTAAAAGAATGAGGCAAATTTCAAACCAGATAAAATTTAATAACAACAAATTATTAAAATTTGAACAAGCATTAAATGATTTAGATCTGAACATCAAAAATAATGAAAAGAAACTATCCGATATTATAAAAAATGCATTTAAATTAGAGCAAAGCAGCTCTATCAAACTTCTATTGAACCAAGACGATCCGGACCTAATACCTCGCTTACTTAAATACAAAAAATATCTACTCGAGCATCATAATAAAAATATAGATCACTACCGAAGTAATCTTAAAATCAAATCTGAAACCCTAAATCAGAGAAAAGTATTATTGTCTAAACTACACGATGAACAAGAAAAATTAGCAAACGAAAACGAGAGTAAAAAACAGCAAAAAGAGGATAGAAAGAGAGCAGTTAAAGAACTATCACTTATCAGAGGGAAAAATAAAAAACAGCTCGAAAAGTTAAAGTTGAAATATGCTGACATTAAACGTTTAACTGAAAGTGTTTCTATCAACAATTCAAAAGGAATGATTTCCACCTCTTTCGAGGATTACAAAGGTCAATTACCATGGCCGGCGGAAATAACTAAAAAGTCCAAAGATCAGCTGGAAATTCAAATCAATAACATCGTTAGTCGCTCACTTATATTAGTAGAACCGGGATCAAAAATAAAAGCTATCCATAGAGGCAAGGTAGTTTTCTCCAATTACGTAAGAGGATATGGTTTTTTAATAATTATCGATCATGGAGATAACTTCAAAACATTGTATGGACATAATCAAGAATTATTCAAAAAGGCTGGTGAAACAGTAGTCTCTGATGAAATAATAGCCTTAAGTGGAGAAACTGGTGGCTTATCCGAACCGGGCCTATATTTTGAAATAAGAAAAAAAGGCACCCCAGAAAATCCAAAAATTTGGCTAAAAAATTAAAAAGTCCAACTATGTGTTTTAAATTTAAAATATTTTTTGCTTTGCCGGTATGGGTTTTTCTCGCGATTTTTAACCTTAATGCAGAAGAGAACTTAGGGGAAGCAACCGCAAGATTGCCAATAAATGAAATAAATAACTTTACACAAGTTTTTGAGCAAATTCGGACAGGTTACGTCAAAGAAATCACAGATACGGAACTTTTAGAGAGTGCTATTGAGGGAATGCTGTCAAATTTGGACCCTCACTCGTCTTACTTAAATAAAAAAAGCTATAAAAGTTTAAAAGAGAATGCAACTGGGGCATATGGAGGACTCGGTGTCGAGGTAGTTGGAGAGAAGGGAGCCATCAGGGTGATCGCGCCAATAGATGGAGGACCCGCCTCTGAAAATGATATTCGCTCAGGTGACCTTATTGTTGAACTGGATAAATCTCCCGTCAGCAAGATGAATATTCAAAAAGCAATAGATAAACTCCGGGGAGAAAAGGGCACTGAAATAGAATTAACAATACTCCGAGACGGCGAAGATCGCACAATTACAAAAACCTTAATCAGAGATACAATTCAAATTAGTTCAGTACGGGGTAAACTTTTATACGAAAACTTTGGATACATCAGAATAGCCCAGTTTCAAATTTCATCTGATAGAGACTTTGTAGATGAATATTTGAAACTTGAGCAATTAAATAAAAAAGAGTTAGATGGCCTTGTGCTCGATCTTCGAAATAATCCTGGGGGATTAGTTCCACCATCAATATCGATTGCTGATATGCTTCTTACAGGTGGGAAAATTGTCTATACGGAAGGGCGACTGCCTAACTCCAATCAAGAGTATTATGCAGACCCCTTTGATATTAGTGGCGGAATTCCTATCATAATCCTGATCAATGGAGGAAGTGCATCAGCCTCCGAGATAGTTGCAGGAGCCCTGCAAGACAATAGAAGAGCGGTTGTCATAGGAACACAAAGCTTTGGAAAAGGTTCTGTTCAGACCGTTGTGCCCATTAACGAGAACAGTGCTATTAAGTTAACGACAGCCAAATACTTCACGCCTAATGGAAGGTCAATTCAAGCATTAGGAATTAGTCCAGACATTGTAATAGAGCGTGCAGAAATCATACCTTTTAAAACATCAAACCGAGCACGAGAAAAAAACTTAACAGGGCATCTAAATACTGAAAAAAAAGGAGAAAAGGCTTCAAGCAGTCAGCCACCCAATATAATGGCAGACAATCAACTATATGAAGCTCTGAATATTCTAAGAGGAATCAAACTTTTAGAGAAGTAACGTTTGTTCGCGGTAAATACAATTATTGCTTATTCTGCACTCAGAGCATCAACACGCTGGAAACCTCGAGGTAGTTTCTGCCCTCGTCTACCTCTTTCACCAATATAATTTTGCAAATCATTTGGTTTAAGTGATAGGTACCTCTTACCTGAGGATACAACAAGTGAGCTCCCCTCACTGATAATTGCATAATCTACAACCCATTCTTCTCCTTTCTGTAGCCTGGAATTGGGTATATTTATAATCTTATTGCCCTTGCCTCTGGACAATCTTGGAACATTTTCAAGATCAAAAACAAGCATCCTACCCTCATTACTTACAGCAACGATAAGAGACTTATTGTGCATAATTAGTTTTGGCTCGATTACTCTTGATAAACTTGGAATTTTAACGACTACCTTACCTGCCTTATTTTTTGTATATAAATCACTAATCGTGGTTCGAAAACCATAGCCAGCGCTTGTTCCAACAAATACCTCCTGACTTTCCTGGCCCATAATCAATCCAGTTATAGTCGCACCTGCTGGCAGATTAAGTCTGCCGCTTGCCGGCTCCCCTTGACCTCTCGCTGAAGGCAATGTATGACTTGATATTGCATAAAATCTTCCTGTTGAATCTTGTAGGAAGACATTCTGATTACTTTTACCGATCGTTGATGCTAAAAGTGAATCTCCAGATTTAAAACTCAAGGAACTTGGGTCAATATCATGACCCTTAGCTGCTCGTATCCATCCTTTCTCTGAGAGAATTACGGTTATAGGATCTACAGTCATTAAATCAGTTTCAGAAAAAGCAGTTGCCTCTTTCCGCTCATTTAGAAATGACCGTCGAGCATCACCAAATTTTTCAGATACCTCTTTCAACTCATTTTTCATTAGAGTTTTTAAACGAGACTCAGACTCTAAGGTTAATTCAATAGTCGATTTTTCTGCCGCTAAGTCAGTCTGTTCAGATCGAATTTTTATTTCTTCAAGACGTGCAAGTTGTCTTAATTTCGTTTCTAACACGTAATCTGCTTGGATAACAGTAAGATTGAAGCGACTGATTATTTCTTTTTTTGGTTCATCCTCTTCACGAATGATCTTAATTACCTGGTCAATATTTAAAAGCGCTATTAACAATCCATCAAGTAAATGTAAACGATTGTTTAACTTTTCTAATCGAAAACTCAATCGCTTTCGAGTTACCTCCCTGCGAAATTTGAGCCACTCTTTGAGAATTTCATGGAGAGTCATTACTTTTGGTCGACCATCTAAGCCGATGATATTCAAATTTACCCTGTAACTTTTCTCTAAATCAGTAGTGACGAAAAGATGATCCATAAGCCCATCAAAATCAACTCGATTGGATCGTGGAACTATAACTAGTCTTATCGGATTTTCATGATCTGATTCATCTCTGAGATCCTCTACCAAAGGAAGCTTTTTTGCCCTCATTTGTGAAGCTATTTGCTCTAGAATTTTAGATCCTGAAGCCTGAAAAGGCAGCGCATCAATAACAATCGCTCCATCCTCCTTCCTCCAGATCGCTCTTATCTTGATAGAGCCTTTTCCCGACTGGTAACAGTTCCTTATATCAATTTTAGAGGTTATGATTTCGCCTCCAGTTGGGAAATCTGGGCCTTTGATAAAATCAAAAATAGTCTCAACATCAGCTTTTGGATTATCAAGTAAATGAAGGCAAGCACTCACAACTTCATCTAAGTTATGAGGAGGAATATCAGTTGCCATTCCCACTGCGATCCCAGTAGACCCATTGAGTAACAGATTTGGAACTTTGGCGGGGAAAATTATCGGCTCATCAAGTGTCGCATCGAAGTTAGGTCTCCATTCAACAGTACCGTGACTGACTTCTGATAACAAAATGTTTGCATACTCTGATAATTTTGACTCGGTATAACGCATGGCAGCAAATGATTTTGGGTCATCTGGAGAGCCCCAATTACCTTGACCACTAATAAGAGGGTATCGATAAGAGAAAGGCTGAGCCATCAGAACCATTGCTTCATATGCAGCACTATCTCCATGAGGATGAAATTTACCAATCACATCCCCGACAGTCCTGGCAGACTTTTTAAATTTTGCACCTGCGCGCAATCCCAGCTCACTCATCGCATAAATAATTCGCCGTTGCACTGGCTTCAAACCATCCCCTATATGGGGGAGTGCTCGATCTAAAATTACATACATTGCATAATCAAGGTATGCAGTCTCGGCAAAATCACCAACTGATCTGGTTTCAAAACCCTGCTTATTAAACAATATTGTCTCGTCCACTTAATATCTCATTTTCAATTTTTACTAACTAACATTCGCAAGATTACCCTTGTCTTCAAGCCAAACACGTCTGTCTGGCGATCGCTTTTTAGACAAAAGCATATCCATCAAGTGATTAGTATTTTCATTTGAATCCAGTGTCAACTGAACCAGTCGACGAGTATCAGCATTCATCGTTGTTTCTCTCAACTGGGATGGATTCATTTCACCGAGCCCCTTAAACCTTTGAACACTTATTTTAGAATTTTTCCCTGCAATCTTAATTCTTTCAATAATTGATTCTTTTTCTACTTCATCTAAAGCATAGTAAACATCTTTGTCAACATCGATACGAAATAGTGGGGGCATTGCCACATAAACGTGACCACGGACAACGAGAGACCGAAAATGCCGAACAAACAAAGCACATAGGAGAGTTGCTATATGGAGTCCGTCTGAATCCGCATCTGCTAAAATACAAATTTTATCGTATCTTAACCCCTGTAAATTTTCGTCTGCTGGGTCAACTCCTAATGCAATTGATATGTCATGGACCTCTTGAGA
>CACLAG010000042.1:0-10292 GCA_902604945.1 uncultured SAR92 cluster bacterium
TTGGTCAGGCGCAGACCGGAACTGGCAAGACTGCAGCTTTCCTCGTAACTGTGATTGAAGACCTTCTGAGAAATCCGGTGACTGATGAGCATTACTTAGGTGAGGCAAGAGCGCTGATCTTGGCACCGACAAGAGAATTAGCGATTCAAATAGGTCACGATGCTCGAACCTTATCTCGTTTTACTGACTTGAGTATCCATGTACTTGTGGGAGGTATTGACCCAGAAAAACAATTGTCTATGTTACGCAAGAAACCATGCGATATATTGATTGGTACCCCAGGGAGACTCTTGGACTTCTCGAAGAATAGTAATATACATTTGGATCGACTAGAGATATTGGTGGTCGATGAAGCAGATAGAATGCTTGATATGGGATTTATCCCTCAAGTTCGGCAGTTGATCAATCAGGCGCCAAGACCTCATCTTCGTCAGTCTTTGATGTTTTCTGCTACTTTCTCTAGTGATATTGAGAGACTTATATCATCGTGGACAGATAACCCTATTGTCATAAGAACTGAGAAAGAAGATTTAGCTACTGAAAATGTGGATCAAAAAATTTTAATCACCACAAGCGCTGAGAAATTCAAGCTGTTGCATAATATTCTTCTTCAAGAAGATTTGGGCAATGCTATTATTTTCGCAAACAGACGAGATACTTGCCGCTCTTTATTTGATAGGTTGAGGAATCTAGGCTTTAAGGTGGGTTTACTGTCAGGAGAAGTGCCTCAAAATCGCCGTTTAAAAACATTGCAAAACTTTAAGACGGGCCATTTAAAACTTATGGTGGCAACTGATGTTGCCGGAAGAGGTATACACATCGATGGAGTGAGCCATGTAATAAACTATGAATTACCTGAAGAGCCAGAAGATTATGTCCATAGAATTGGAAGGACTGGAAGAGCAGGAGAGGCAGGGACTTCCATAAGTTTTGCGTGCGAGGACGATGCATTTTTATTAGAGCCTATTGAGGGTTTATTAGATAAAAAACTTGATTGTTCTCAACCCCCAGCAGAGCTTTTAATTGATGTTACATAGTCCAATATAAGAATTCTAAAACTTTTTTTTAAGTACTCGCTGTTTTTCGATATTCCAAGCACGTTCTTTTAAAACATTTCGTTTATCAAGGTCTGTTTTCCCCTTTGCAAGTGCTAAGTTGCATTTAACGAGATGCTTTTTCCAGTAAAGAGATGTGCAAACACAAGTAAATCCTTTTTGTTCGATATGAGTTTTTATCTTTTTTATTTCATTATTATTAAGTAAAAGTTTTCTTATCCTAGTAGGCGAAGATTCGTAATGAGATGATTTCGAGATTAATGGAGAGATATTCAGATTATGAATCCATCCCTCATTATTATCTATCATAATAAATGAATCTATCATTGTTACTTGGCCTTGACGTAAACTTTTTACTTCCCAGCCTTCCAGAATTAATCCCGCTTCAAATTGATCGGTCAGCTCAAAATCAAATCTAGCCCTTTTATTTGTAGCAATGGTGTTAGATTGCTTTTTTACTTTTTTTGCCATGATTAATTTTAATTGTGATGAAGATTTTCTCTGCTGATTGTAAAGGTGTTTTTTTAGTAAAGGGAGTATTATTATAAATCTCGGAGGAAAAAATATGGCATTACAAAAAAAAGGCATGCATGGGGCGTGGGCCAGTAGGTGGACTTTCATTATGGCGGCGACAGGTTCTGCTGTTGGGTTGGGTAACATGTGGAAGTTTCCTTATGTTGCAGGTAGCAATGGGGGTGGCGCGTTTGTTTTAATTTATTTGCTTTGTATTTTAATTATCGGTGTCCCAGTAATGATGGCGGAAGTTTTAATAGGCAGGCAAGGCCGTCAAAGTCCTATCAACTCTGTTAATGACTTAGTCTCAAACAGTCACATCAACAAAGCTTGGCTCTCTATCGGTTGGTTTGGTGTAATAGCAGGCCTTCTTATCTTATCCTTTTATGCGGTAATAGCTGGATGGGCTTTAAAATATATTGTTTTAATGGCAATGGGAGATCTCCAGGGCGTTGATGGCACATCGGCGAGTTCGGTATTTGAGAGTGTATTGGTCGATCCAATCGGACTTATTTTTTGGCAAACAGTATTCTTATTTTTCTGTGTCATTGTTGTGATGGGTGGAGTAAAAAAAGGCCTTGGACTAGCAATAGAAATTCTCATGCCAATTTTATTTGTTGTCATCTTTTTACTATTTGTCTTTTGTCTATTTAACACTAATGTCTTAGAAGCAATGAAATTCTTATTTAGTTTCGATCTTTCTAACTTGTCGGGCAGGTCTTTGCTCGAAGCGATGGGACAAGCTTTTTTTACACTGAGCATTGGCATGGGAGCAATCATGGCCTATGGAGCTTACATGCCTCAAGATGCAAGTATTGGTAAGACTGTGTTGACTGTGGCATTTTTTGACAGCTTGGTAGCTATAATTTCTGGAATCATCATTTTTTCCATTGTTTTCTCAACTTCTGGTCTTGAGCCAACTGCAGGACCAGGCCTCATGTTTATAAGCCTGCCAATTGCGTTTGGAAATATGACTGGTGGTCTCTTGGTGGGGACTCTATTTTTTGTACTCGTATCGATAGCTGCATGGAGTTCGGCAATTTCACTGCTTGAGCCGTCAGTCGCATGGCTAATGGAAGAGAAAAATATAGGGCGGGTAAACGCTAATCTACTAGTAGTTTTGGCTGCATGGATATTAGGTATCGGTAGCGTTTTTTCTTTTAATATTTGGCAGAATTCGACGATTTTCAATTTCACTTTTTTTGACTTTCTAGACTTCCTTACTTCAAATATCATGCTTCCTATAACGGGATTACTTATCGCGATTTTTGTTGGTTATGTTATGTCTAATAAAATTATAAACGAACAGATTGGGTTTAAATCATCTATCAAGTCGATCTGGATGTTCTTACTTAAATTTATCGCGCCGTGTGCAGTTTCAGTGGTTTTTGTCGCGGGCATTATAGATAAGTTTTCCAATGGTTAGCTTTGAATGAAAAAAATTGAGAGGACAGCATACATTTCACATTCTGCGGAATTTATTTATAAACTTGTAAATGATATTGATTCCTATCCACTCTTCATAGACGGTTGCAATGATGCTGAGGTTATAGAGAATACTGATACATTTATGATTGCGTCTATTCAGATTAAAAAAGCAGGTATGAAATTTAAATTTACTACCAAGAATGCTCTTACAGCGCCATCTTTGATTCAGATGACACTTTTAGATGGGCCGTTTAAGCACTTTATTGGTCGTTGGGAATTCGGCGAATTAAATGACAGTGGATGTAAAGTCTTATTCTGTATGGAATTTGAGTTTGATAATCGAAATTTTGGCCTTTTGGTTTCTAAAATTTTTGATCGAATAGCTGATCGATTGATCGATGACATTATTTGTAGAGCAGATCAATTAAGCAAGGTCTAAAGAAAAAGTAAGCTCGACTTTAAAATAAACCGGGATTATAACGTTTTAATAATCTCTTTTAACGTATCTGATGCGTCGAAAATAAGTGTAAGACTTTTTTTATCAAGTTCTCCATTTGGGGAAATGTAATGGTAGGAATAGTCCCATCTATTTAATGTGAATGTATCGTTGATAACTGGAGTTCCAAGAACATATTTGACTTGAGGTTTTGACATCCCAAGAAATAGTTGATCAGTCATTTCTTCATCGATAATATTGCCCTGTTGGATCCCAATCTTGTGAACGCTAGGAAATTTTAAACCGCTACATCCAGCTAAAAAAGTATGAAGTATGAAAATTAATATTATTTTTTTCATAGGTTTAGGTTTTAGTTTCAAGTCAGATTAGAGATAATACCTTATGTTCAAATTTTAAAGAAGTACAACTGATGAGTAAGAAGGATCAAGATCTTAAAAAAGTAGGGCTCAAAGTAACTCTTCCCCGAATTAAGATTCTGCAAATTTTGGAAAGAACGCCTGACTGGCACATGACTGCGGAGGACATATATCAGTCATTAAGAGATGCGCAGGAAGATGTCGGCATCGCCACGGTTTACCGAGTGTTAACTCAGTTTGAGGCGGCAGGATTAATCACTAGACACAGCTTTGATAATGGCCCAGCGGTTTATGAGTTGGATCGCGGTGATAGCCATGACCATATGGTTTGTACCGAAACTGGTAAAGTTGTGGAGTTTCAAAATCAAGAAATTCTTCAGATACAGGAGAAAATAGCAGAGGATAATGGATTTAGATTAGTTGGGCATAGCCTAGTTCTTTATGTGAAACCGGTTCCATCGAAGCCGCAGTAATTAGTTCGTCTTCAGGAAAATACTCTAAGTTAAATGGAATATTTGAATTCTCTTGAAATATTTCTCAATGGTTGGGCAGATCTCATGTGGGGTACTCCACTGGTGATACTTCTGGTCGGCGGAGGGATATATTTTATGATTCATTCCTCGTTTAAACCATACCGCTATTTTGGTCATGCAATAAACCTTATTCTAGGCAAGCATGATAGTGATAAGGATCCAGGCAGTATCCCTCACTCACAGGCTTTAGCGACAGCTCTATCAGGTACTCTAGGTTTGGGTAACATCGCAGGTGTTGCAATTGCAATAACTGTTGGAGGACCTGGCAGTATTTTCTGGATGTGGATTACTGCAATTGCTGGGGTTTCGACCAAATTTTATACCGCATCACTTTCCGTCATGTATCGAAAAGAAAATCTGGATGGGCAGCTTTGTGGTGGCCCTATGTATGTCATTACTGAGGGAATGGGTAGGCGATGGTTTCCTTTGGCAGCAGTCTTCTCTGTTGCGTGTATGATTGGTGCCTTACCAATATTCCAAGCTAATCAATTTGTTCAATTATTGAGAGATTTGGTTGCGGAGCCCTTAAATTTGGCGACGAAAGAAAATCATTTTAGTTTTGATTTAGTGGCTAGTTTAATAATTGCGAGTTTTGTTGCCCTTGTTATTCGTGGGAAGATTCAACGTATTGGTACTTTCGCTATCAGAATTGTACCCACGATGATAGCAATTTATCTTTTCGCGACATCATTTATTTTATTTGAATACTTTGACCAAATTCCAGACGTCTTTGTCTTGATCATAAATGATGCTTTTACTGGCTCTGCGGTTGCTGGGGGGTCATTGGGAACAGTCATTATGATTGGCATTAGGAGGGGAGCATTTTCAAACGAGGCAGGCATAGGCACTGAGTCAATGGCTCATGGCACTGCCAAGACAAGAGAGCCTATTAGAGAGGGATTAGTCGCAATGATGGGTCCTGTTATTGACACATTAATTATGTGCACAGCTACCGCGTTAATTATATTGTTAACAGGCGTGTGGGAAATAAACGACAACTTGTATGGAGTAACTTTAACTGCAATTGCATTGGATACTGTCTTCCCTTTTTTTGGTAAGTATTTATTGTTAGTGATGGTTGGATTTCTCAGTTTTACTACCATGGTAACAATGTGGTTTTATGGAGTAAGGTCAGCTGGATTCCTGTTTGGGGAGAAGAATTCAGGATTTTATACCCCGGTGTATTTGACGCTTCTAGTAGCAGGGTCAGTTGTTTCACTCGATATTGTAAATGGTTTAATTTTGGCCACTTTTGCGACAATGGCAATACCAACAATGATTTCTACTCTATATTTATCGCCAAAAGTAAAAGTTGCTGCAAATCAGTACTTTGAAAAAATAAAAAAATAACATCACTATAACTGCCTTTCGATATCACTCTCTAATGAACGAGGATCAGCGGTTGGTGAGTATCTTTTAATTACTTTACCCTGTCGGTCGATGAGAAACTTTGTGAAGTTCCACTTTATGTCTCTTATAAGAAATCCTGGTTTTTCATTGACTAAGAAATTGAATAGGGGATGCTGTTTGCGACCTTTAACAAAAATTTTATCCATAATTGGAAATGTTACACCATGATTTTTTACACAAAATTTTAAAATTTCATCCTGATTTCCTGGCTCTTGAGATCCAAATTGATTGCAGGGAAAAGCTAAGATCTTAAATTTATTGCCTTCATATTTCTCATAAAGTTTTTGAAGTCCACTATATTGCTTGGAGAATCCACACTTGCTCGCAGTATTTACAATTAAGAGCACGTAGCCTTCTAATGATGAAAAACTTAAATTTTCGCCTTCAGCGGATAAGGCGCTTAGATTATAAAATTTTGACATCTGAACTAGCGTTTGTCCAAACAATCCTATTATTCAAAGGAGCTCTCTTCATCGGGAAATTCTCCTGATCTAACTGATTCTTTAAACAGTTCAATGGCTTTTGCTATGGAATCACTGTTAGACATAAAATTTTTGGTGAATTTAGGAGTCAACTGAGACAGTCCCAAGATGTCATGAGTCACGAGCACCTGACCATCAGTAAACTTGCCTGCACCAATGCCAATAGTAGGAATCGCAAGCTGACTAGTGATTTTGGCTGCAAGGCTCGTTGGAACACATTCTAAAATAAGCAAATCAGCTCCAGCTTGCTCCAGATTTAGCGCATCTGTGATAATGTCTTTTGCTATTTTCTCTTCTCTGCCTTGGACACTATAACTTCCAATTTTGTGAATGTATTGTGGTGTTAAGCCAAGGTGACAGCATATGGGAATGCCTCGGGTTGCCAGTTCGCTAGTTATATTAGCAGTCCATTTTCCTCCTTCGATCTTTACCATCTCAGCACCTGATTGCATAATTGCAGATGCATTCTCTAGAGCTTTATCAAGAGTCGCATATGACAGAAATGGCATATCAGCCATTATCATTGGAGAAGTGGTACCTTTTGAAACAATTTTAGTGTGATAACAAATATCTGCCACTGTTACAGGAATAGTATTTTTATGCCCTTGAATCACATTTCCTAGGGAATCTCCTACTAAAATGATATCTATTTCAGCATCACTTAATAACTTAGCGAATGAGAAATCATAAGCAGTCAACGCAGTGATTTTTTTATTCTCTTGCTTCATTGTATGAAGTTTTTTTATGTTAATTTTTTTCATCTTCAAAACAGTTTTTAAGAACAGCAAACATTATATAGTAAACTGGGAAAACTTTTTACAACTCGGATTTTGGATTGTAGTAGTTGCGACTTATTCTTTTTGTGAGTAGATATTTTAAGAGGTCGTTATAGTCTTGCTCATTTTTCGCTAAATTGATGATTCCAGTATTTACAATTAACAATGGAGTATCGTCATAGTGATAAAAAAATTGTGTATAAGCATCATTTAGTTGTGCAAGGTAATTTTCTTCCATTTGTCTTTCTACCGCTCTGCCTCTCAACTTTACTCTCTGAACTAATGCAGGTGTCGGTGCTTGTAGATAGATAACAATGTCCGGTTTTGGTAAATCATGGATGATACTTTCATAAACTTTGTTATAGAGTTGATATTCGTGATCATCCAATGTGACGCGCGCAAAAATAGGATCTTTTTCTATTATGAAATCAGATACTTTTACGGATTCAAATATATCTCCTTGTCTTATATCTTCCATTTTTTTTAAACGCTGAAAAAGAAAATGTAGCTGGACGGGTAGTGCATGATTTTTTCTGTCGCGGTAGAATCTTTCTAAAAAGGGATTTGTGTCAGGCTCCTCTAAGATAACTTCATAATTTAGCGAGGATGCAAGCTTTTTCGTTAAGGTTGTTTTTCCTACTCCTATTGGACCCTCAATCGCAATAAAGTTAGGGACAGAAACAGAGCTCGAATCAAGGTTGAACTTTGCTAACAAGCTTTGATCCATCTATATTCTCCGCCAGCTTTGTTCAGTTATTTTAAAGATACTCTGATTCTGTAATTTTTCCAAGGTCTCGCCAATATTTTGGCTATTGAAAATCGATAGCTCTGGATCGATTTCACGAAGGGGAAACATCACAAAAGCACGTTTAAACATCCTAGGATGAGGGATAGAGAGGTTCCGTGTTTCAATTTTAACGTTGTCATACATTAAGATATCTAAATCAAGTGTCCTTGGGCCCCAAGTAATCTGTCTCTCTCTTTCATGATCGCGCTCGATATTTTGTAGAAATTTCAGTAAACCAAATGGACATAAATAAGTTCTAGCTTTAATTACAGCATTTATGAAGTTGGGTTGATCTTCGAAACCAATTGGTTTCGATTCATATAGCGAGGAGACAGCAATAATTTCA
Source organism: uncultured SAR92 cluster bacterium (assembly GCA_902604945.1). Lineage (GTDB taxonomy): Bacteria > Pseudomonadota > Gammaproteobacteria > Pseudomonadales > Porticoccaceae > AAA300-D14. Next base: position 8,144 of record CACLAG010000042.1, read on the forward strand.
ATCTTAAATGAAGCTGATATAACCTCTAACGCGCTGCTGATCTGGTCTTTAATGCAGTGTTTAGAACCCTTTAAGTTACTGCCAAATCCAATGTAGACAGTTTTATTCATAAAAGTGAGTATTCAGTTTGTAATTTTTTTCATTGAAAGCTTTTTCATCTAGTAGTTTGGCTTGCTCGCATTTATTTCCATTTTGATATTCTTTCCACCAACGCCCAGCATTATTAAGTTTTTCGCCGATGGTTTCTCGTAATAATATCAAGTCATAGGCTGCTCTGAAACAGGGATGATTGATTATAAATTGATGATCCTTTTTACGTCTCTCAACTAGAGGGATTTGCAAATTCCAGATATCAATTATTTTAAACAAATATCTTTTAGGAATTGAGATTATTGATGCTTGTTTTGCCAGAACGGTCTTGGAAGAGATGCTCATTAATTTTCTTACCACCGACCTTTCTTTCTCTAATTTAGAGACATAGTTAAGTAGATTTGGCCAAAGCAATACAGCGAACAGAAAGTGCGGGCTAACATATTTTTTTTGTTTAACTCTCAGATCAGTTGATTTCAGCATGGCTTCAAATAATTGGTTCGAAGTTTCATTGATTCTATTCTTTTTACTTATGTGAACTAAATATTTCAGCCCGTTGAACCGTCTTATCAGTTCATAAGAGGCCAAACCTTGGCCATGTAGAAACATTTTTAAGGATTCATCAAATAATCTAGATTTGGAAACATCTTTAATTAAATGAAATTTGCTATAAATATGTTTCTCAATATCACTCGGTATCTGAAAATTAAGTTTTGCTGCGATTCTTATTATCCTAAGAATTCTGACAGGATCTTCCGTAAAGCGAATCTCTGGAGGTCCAATAACTGTTATTCTTTTGTCGAGTAAGTCTTTAATACCTCCGTTAAAATCATACACTTGCTCTTTTACCGGATCGTAATACAGAGCGTTTATCGTCAAGTCGCGCCTAAATGCATCTTCATGAATAGTCCCAAATTCAGAATCATCAGTCGAGTATTTCTTATGGTTATTTTTTTTCGGTGAGTTCGGTTTACATATGTAATTTTTGCTTACGTCAGATCGAAAAGTTGATACTTCATAAAAATCACCACCTTTTTTTACATGTACAAGCTGAAATCGTCGTCCTATAACTTGCGACCCTGGAAACATTGTTCTGATTTCATAAGGTTTAGCGTCAGTAACAATATCAAAATCTTTGGGTTTTAATCCGATGATTAAATCACGAACTGCGCCGCCTACAACATATGCTGAAAAGTTTTTTGACTGAAGTGTTCTGATAATTGAGACTGCATATTTGGAGATTTTATTTACAGTGATTGATTTATCGAAGGCATTATAAATAACTAATTGTTCTTCAGTCTTTAGCAAAAGAGAGCCCTCGAATTAAGTTTTAAGTTTGATGTTTGGAGCTGCTGCAGTCATCAAAAGTAGAGATTTAAAAAGGGCGCACATTGGCGCCCTTGAGTGAGTTCTTTATATTTAAGATACTCTTCGCATAATATTTTTCTTATTTATTGTTGTTATATTGGCCATACGGCTCCTCTTCATTCTAGTATTTTTAGTAATCTATGCAAGAAGAATATTCCTGAGATAATTTCTTGGTATGACCATTAATGTGTTTTTGGTAGAAATTCTGTGACGTGCTAATTGAATACGTTAGGCACATTATCTCTTTTCCAATTCATGATTGCGGAATCAATAATCTCTGGAACTTTGGCTGATTTGAGCTCTTCAATCGGATTTTGACCCAGCAAGTTTAATGCTAAATAAAGATTCAAGGAGAAATTTTTCTTGTCAAGAAGAGCCCCATCACTTTTGCTTAGCTTTCTTTTTTGTGGGTTCATAACAAGAGGAATATGAGCGTACTCTGGAGCATTTATATCTAAGCTTTTTTGAAGGATTAATTGGTTAAATGTTGAAAAAATTAAATCTTTACCTCTTAACACGTGAGAAATTTCTTGAATATAATCGTCAATTACCACCGAATATTCGTACGAAGGAATGCCATCTTTTCTTGATATTATAAAATCGCGACTATCGCTATAGCTTTTTTTTTGTTGCAGTCCATAAATGCCGTCTGAGAAAGTATTCACCTCATTTTGACCATTTATTTTCAGCC
>CACLAG010000043.1:0-10258 GCA_902604945.1 uncultured SAR92 cluster bacterium
CACTCAGCGCTATTATTGAGTATGGAGGCTATATTTGCCTCGGTTGGCGGTTGGTTTATTTTAAATCAATATTTAACTGCTTTCGAAGTCTTAGGGTGTTTACTAATACTAGTAGGTGGATTGACATCGCAAGCGAAGCTTTTTAAAAATAATTAATTAACAAATGAGTTCAATAACAAACTACAGATCATGGATTAAATCTTTTAAAGATTTCTTTACTGCATTCTTAATGAAATCTTGTGCTTTTGACGTTGGATGCATCCCGTCAGATTGAATCATTCCAGGTTCTGTCAAGAGTAGCTCGAATTCGAAAGAAATAGAGTGGACATTTAATTTTGAAATAATATCAGAATATACTTTTTCAAATGCGCTTGAGTATCGTTTTCCGTAATTTGGTGGAATACGCATTTTAAAAAGAATCGGGATAATTTCTTCATCAATACAAAGTTTAATCATTTTCTCAATGTTTTCTCTCATGGAGCTCAAAGGCTGACCTCTTAGTCCGTCATTTCCTCCAAGTTCTATAATCACGTAATCTGGAGAGACTGAACTTAGAAGTTTTGGTAATCTGGATACTCCACCTTGGGTCGTATCACCGCTGATACTTGCATTGAATATTTCATATTTTGGACTTATGTCTTCGGATAAAAGTTTTACCCAACCTTGATCTATCCTCATGCCATACCCTGCGCTAAAACTATCCCCTAAAATCAATATAGTTGATCCATGAGAGAGAGAGGTTAGTAATAAAAAGCAGGCAGATAATGCCCTAAATTTTAGCAAATGATTTTCCTAATAAATAAAACCGTCTAAAATACGCACTTATTTGCATGATTTCAATCGCCATAATTAGTTCAACATTCTGGAATTTCTATGATCTCTGTTTCCAACTTATGTAAAGCGGTTCCATCCCCAGAAGGGCAACTTAACATTTTATCTGATATTAATTTAGTTCTTTTAGAGTCGGAGAGCCTTGCTATCGTTGGCCCATCAGGATCTGGCAAATCAACGCTTCTCGGAATTTTAGCAGGGCTTGATACTCCGACCGCTGGGAGCGTCATTATTAATAATAAAGATATAGTATCTATGACTGAAGAGGATCGAGCCAAACACAGATCAGAATATGTAGGTTTTGTATTTCAATCCTTCCATTTATTACCAGGTCTTACTGCCATTGAAAATGTCTCACTACCGATGGAGCTTAAAGGAAATTCTAATGCCGCCAGCATGGCGATAAATTACTTAAAAATGGTTGGTTTGGAGGCAAGGTCACTACACTATCCTCAGCAGTTATCTGGAGGAGAGCAACAGAGAGTTGCAGTTGCGAGAGCTTTCGCATGTAAACCTAAGATATTATTCGCTGATGAACCGACAGGTAATTTAGATCAAGAAACCGGATCTAAGTTATCAAATTTATTGTTCGAATTAAATGAACGGGAGAAGACAACTCTTATTTTAGTTACTCATGATCTCCAGCTCGCGAATAAGTGTGATCGAATAATAAATTTAAGGTCTGGCAAATCGATATAAATCCAAGATTAGTTTAAGGGCCGAATGAATATTTCATCTAGAGTTTTAATCAGAGCACTCCGAGCAGGCGAATTAAACACTATATTATGGTCGTTATGTCTATCTGTAGCGGTGGTAGCAGCGGTTTCAATTTTTGCGGAGAGAATTGAAAGAGCTATCATAAATGAGTCTAGGGATTTATTGGGCAGTGATTATGTTATAAGAAGCAGTAAAGCTATTCCTCCGCAATGGACCGATGTTGCAAACGAGATGGGATTAGATGCGAGTAGAACTGCATCTTTTGCATCTGTCGTCTTTCGTGAAGAAAGTATGCACTTGGCCTATATCAAAGCAGTTCAAACTAACTATCCTTTGAGAGGAAATATACTAGTATCTCAAATACCGTTCACGGTTGATTATTCACAAATTCAAGAGATAAAATTTGGCCCAAAAATCGGTAAAGTGTGGGTTGATTCAAGGTTATTGCCGATCCTCGATGTGAACATTGGCTCTAAGATTGAAATTGGAGATGCCGAGTTTGAAATATCGAACATTTTAATCGAAGAACCTGAAGGTTCATCATTTTCTATTTTAGGCTCTAAGATTTTAATGAATTTTTCAGACATAGATTCTACCAAAATTGTCCAACCAGGCAGTCGTGTTACTTATAATTTGCTAGTTTCATCAGATAACGAAACTACCGTAAGCAATTATATTAATTGGGTTTCGAAGGAAATAGGTCCTCATGACCGTTTGATTTCTCCGGAAGAGGCACAAGAAAATGTATCATCAACAATAGAACGGGGAAGAATATTCCTACTTTTGGCAGGCAGTATTGGCGTTGTCTTGGCTTCTGTGGCACTTGCCTTGGCCAGCTACCTTTTTGCCGAAAAGCAGAAAACTCAAGTTGCACTTTTGAAAACTTGGGGAATGAATGAAATGCAAGTCAGAGAACTCTATTTAAATCAAAGCTTTTTGCTTGGATTTATGGGATCAATTCTTGGTATCGGCTTGGGATTTTTATTTCATTTAATATTGATTGATATCGCGAGGGAATGGTTGCCTCTGTTTTTACCAGCACCAACTTATAAAAGTTTTCTAATAGCATTAGTGACGGGGTTGACATGTGTGTTGGGTTTTGTATTACCTGCGCTTTGGCACCTTCCTAAGCAAGCTCCAATTTCAATATTAAAGGGTAACGTTGAAAACTATTCTCTTAACTCCCGATTACGAATTTTGGTTGGTCTGTTGGTTATAACTTTTCTACTTACATTTTATAGTGAAAATATAAGCATAACGATAGCTATGATTATTGGAATATCTTTGATTTCTCTTTTATCAGCCTTAACTGGTGGTTTGCTTTTCAAGGGTGCTTCATTATTAGGATCATTGTTTGGTGGAATCTGGCGAATAGGATTAAGCAATTTGTGGCGTAGACGAAGACAGAACTTGATCCAACTTATTGGTTTCTCTACTGCGATTTTCTTATTTTTAGTTTTAGCAATAACGAGGAATTCACTTTTAGACGAGTGGAAACTGCAAATCGATGATGAATTACCTAATCATTTTCTGATAAATGTATCAAAAGATCAGGTTAAAGGGATTGAAAATCTTATTAAGGATGAAAATATCATAAGTGCTGGATGGTATTCGATGACTAGAGGAAGAATTACAGAGATTAATAGGGAAATAATTACAAATGACCAGAAAGAAAGTCATGAGTCATTCAATAGAGAATTAAATCTAAGTTGGAGTGCGGCAATACCCGAAGGTAATAAAATATCCAAAGGGCTTTGGTGGGAATCAGATTGGCAAAGTGGTGATTTTCAACCAAAAGATGGTAAAGAGTTGATCTCACCTGTGTCTGTTGAGCATGATCTTGCAAAAGAGCTTGGTCTAAAGCTTGGCGATACGATCACCTTTAGTATTGGCGGATTAGTTTTTTATTCGGAGGTGGTTAACACTAGAATATTAGATTGGAACAAAATGACGCCAAATTTTTATTTCTTATTCCCGGAGGGAACTTTGCAGGATTATCCAAAAACATCCATGACGAGTATGTTCATCCCCAAAGATAAGAAGGTATTGATAAGTGAGATTCTTCAAGCATATCCTACCATTCAGATTATAGAGCTAGATAAAATATTTGATCGCGTTAAAAAAACAATTAGTCAAATTACAAAGGCGTTAGAGGCGATGACTATTCTCATCTTATTTTGTGGAATTCTAGTACTCATCGCTTCGGTGCATTTGTCTGTAAATGATAGGAAGCGCGAGGCTGCAGTTTTGAGAACTTTTGGCTGTAATCGAAATAAAATTATTTTAGTACAGCTAATAGAGTTTGTAATTTTAGGGCTCGTGTCTGGATTTCTGGGTGCTTTTGGAGCTGAGGCTGTGATTACATTACTATCACTAACAGTTTTTGAATTTTCGCTAACATTGCATCCCTGGATTTGGTTTTTTGGACCATTGGCAGGAATGTCAGTCATTTCTATTTTTGGGATTTATGCATGCAGAGATGCCTTGTCAAGCCCTCCGCTGACGATACTGAGATCATATCAGTAATTGCTAATACTTAGGCAACCTCAAGCTGAATGTTGTGTTAGCTTTGTTGTCAGAGAGAACAGCTAATTGACCTTGATGCTGCTCAGTTATAATGAAATATGAGAAGGATAGCCTTTGGGCTCCCTCAATTTGCTTGGAAGGAGTATTTTTAGCTGATTGATTGATTGGATCAAATGAATCAAACAAGTATTGTTGTTCGTGATCAGTCATAAGTGATCCATTGTGTTCAATTTTTATCCAAATATCGTTGTAAAATGTTGATACTGAGATTCGTAACTCAGGCAAGTAGTCAGGAGAATCGATTTGTCCCATAAAAAAGCAAGCATTTCTTAATAGACTTAGAAATACTTGTTTTAACTCAGTGGCATAGCATGGAATTTCGGGTAGTTCTTTTTTATACTTTTTTGTTATTTTGATATCGTGGAAATTTACACCTGAACTCAAAGCAAGAACATCTGACGCAAGCTCAATACTTTGATCAATTATTGTTGTGACGTTTTCATGAGCCTTAGGCTGAGTGCCGCCGCTTGAAAAATGTATTAGATTTTCGACAACCGATCGTGCTTGCTGTGCTCCAATAAGCGAATTTTCCAACTCTTCCATTACTTCTGATTTTTCAAAAGTTTCTTTAGCCAGTTGAGATCGAGCTGTGTTAACGGAAACCGACATCTTTTTAATTGGAAGGTTGACATCATGAGCCATAGTAGATGCTAATTCCCCCATTAAAGCCATCTTGTCTTTATGTATTAATTGAGTTTCAGAGTTCACGCGTTGTGTTATGTCATCCAGGAGTAAGACAACTCCGGTGGCGGAATTTTCTCGCAATGGATAGATCAAGATATCAAAATGATATTGCCCTTTTTGACTATATTTAATAGACACCGTTGCTTTTTTGCTTTCGGCTTCAGCGATTTTCTCAGGGCTAACGGTAATATCAGGGTAAGCGTCCCACAAGTACCGCCCTAGGACATCACCGCTTGAAAGACCCGATATTTCCTCAGCTTTTGGATTCCATTGGGTTATATAATTATCCTTATCTAGACCAATAAGCATTAATGGCATAGATTTTAAAACCTCAATTATGTATGCCTCAGAATTTTTCAATTGTGTTGTGGTGGTTAAATGCTTTTTTATTTCGGTTTCAAGTGCCAGGTTGCTTTGGGATAGTCTTTCATTTGCATCTTGGAGAGTCGCAGTCCTCTCTGACACACGTAATTCCAAATTCTTTTTAATTTCGATTAATTTTTGATTGAAAGATGTTATTTTTCGCTGACCAAGAACTACTTTAATTAGAGCAAAAGATAGAGCAATAATGAGAAGGCTGCTTGATGTATTTGCAACATACTGCCAATTTGTGGACCCATCTGATTCCCGAAAAATAAAAAAAATGTCGTTTGCTGCAATAGAGGATGCTGAGTACATCACTATTATTAACGTCGCTAGATATTTCATATAAAATTCATGTTTGTTTGGTAAAAACTAATCAAGTTCCGTTGAGTGCATATAAACTTCTTCTTTTCCATTTTCAAACATGACAAGTATTTCGTAATCGTCATTTCTGTTATCAAACTCCATGCCGGGTGATCCAAGAGGCATACCTGGAACGGTTAGGCCCATAGAATTGGGAATGGGGTCTGCAAGGAATTTCTTGATCGCTGCCGCATGCACATGTCCCTCGAAGACAAAACCATCTTTTGAGACGCTCGTATGGCAAGATTTATGTTTTGAGCTAATATCAAATTTGTCTTTGATAAAATCAAGATTCTTATGATTGGTCTCGATGACATTTATGTTAGCCTCTTGCGCATGGCTTATCCATTTTTTACAGCATCCGCAATAGGCAGTTTTATGCACCTCGAGCGATATGTCAGGCTCTCCTTCAGCTGAAATTGAATTATTGAAAGTAAAAGCCAGTAAAAATATTAAGGTTAGTTTAAAATTTGTGCCAGACCTAAATATAAAATGGCCTAGGAAATTAAATTCTTTCATGTTTAAATCTCGCCTAGAATCTTAAAGAACAAGTATAGTCGCCTGATTCTAATTTTCTAGCTATTTAAAAACTAACTCTATTTCCTCTCATTAGGATGAGCAGCTCAATCGCTCTGAATGCAGTTCATCTGGTAAAGGTAAAGAATAATTATAATAATTTTGGTGTTCATCAAATGGTGACTGAATTAGAGTTTCTATCGTTTTTAATTCACTGAAATCACCTCGTTCTGCATTGGTAATTGCACTTTGTGCTATATGGTTCCTGAGAGTGAACTTGGGATTAACTTTTAACATAGATATGTTTGGAACTTTCGAGCCTTTTTCTTGGTTCAATAGCGATTGATAATTTTTAAACCATATTTTGATAGTTTCCTTTTCATTAAAAAGTCTGAGTAATTCATCGCTAAGCGATTGTGTATAGCTAAGCTGTCTAAAAAAGAATGTATAGTCCACCTGGTTCTTTTGCAAAATTTTAAGTAAATCGTCAACTAATTTATGATTTGATTTCTTATATTTGATGCCTAATTTATTGCTCATTATTGTTTGATACTTAGTAATTAGGGTTGGCTCATATAATTTTAGTATCGAGATTATTTTTTCTCGAGAGAGGAGACTTGAAAAACATATAGCAAGTGCATTGAGATTCCACAGACCGATTGAGGGCTGATTACAAAAGGAGTACCTGCCGTTATAATCTGACGTATTACAAATCCACTGGGGGTCATATCTGTCAAGAAATCCGAAAGGTCCATAGTCAAGAGTCTGACCTAAAATGCACATATTATCGGTATTAAGGACGCCATGACAGAAACCAACTGACTGCCATTGTGCTATCAAATATGCTGTGCTGATTACAATACTTTTGAAAAGTTTCTCATACCTGTCCTCTTGAGAATCCCAATCAGGGAAGTGGCGATTAATGATATAATCAAGTAGCTGCCGCACTGAATCAAAGTCATTTAAATAATGAAAGTGTTCTAATGAGCCAAATCGAATATGATTTGGTGCAACTCTGCATAGTATTGCTGCAGCTTCAGATTTTTCTCTTTGAACTTGTGTATTACTGGACACGAGGCAAAGCGCTCTTGTCGTTGGTATTCTCAGTCCATGCATAGCCTCAGAGCAAAGATATTCTCGAATAGTCGACCGAAGCACAGCTCTTCCATCAGCAAATCTGGAGTAGGGAGTAAGTCCTGCGCCTTTTAGCTGAATATCCCAAAGAATCTCTCGTTTTGCACTATGGTTTTTGACAGGAATCTCTCCAAGAGTGATTGCTCTTCCATCACCGAGTTGGCCGGCCCAGGTCCCAAATTGATGTCCTGAATAAACAACTGAAGTTGGTTTCAGGTTTGTATTTGAAGTATCTGCTGACATTAATTTCAGGGCTCTTTCGGAGTTAAAAATATCAGGATTTAAATTAAGATCTTCGCAGAGTGATTGATTGATATGAACAAGGTTGGGCTCCTCCAGTGGAGTCGGCTGGCAGTAATTGAAGATATCGATATTCTTAGCATAAAAATGGTCCGAGAAATGATTACATATTGCTGTAACAAATGAGTTAAATGTATGGCTTTTAGTCATCTTTACCCTCAAAGTTAAGATATTTCTTACTTAGTCTTGCAAGATTTTTTGACTGTAAGGAGCTTATATAGAGCCATTGATCTGTCTCTAATGCACCAGTATTTGTATGATATTTGCCAATTGGATCTTGGAGCGTGATTAAAACATTGCCATCTTCATCTAAAGCAAAAACATGACTGTAATGTGTCGCACTTGGGCGCAGAAATTCAGGTAATCTCTGCACTACTTTTCGCAGTTTTGGAAAATTCGAAAGAGCATCAATGATTTTACTTCTGGGTGACACCAAGCCTACCCAGAATCGACCATTTTCACCTCTTACAATATTATCAGGGAAGCCTGGCAGGTTATTAATTATTATCTCGGAGGAACCAGCCTTATCTCCTTTTAACCAATATTTGTGTATTTGATAAGAGCCAGTTTCTGTTGTCAGAAAGAAATTGCTTTCTTTATCCAGGGCAACACCATTTGCAAAATTTAAGTTATCCATTAAAACTTTTGTCGTATTATCAGAAGGATCATAAACCAAAATCCTTCCATGACCGCCGTGCTCTGCGATGTCCAACAAACTTGCTTTGTATGTACCACCGAATTTAGCGCTGAATTTAGTTGAAGCATCGCTAAAAATAATCTTCCCACTTTTAGTTACATCCACGTCATCGGCATATCGAATTTCATCACCATTCACCATCTTAGTCAGAACAGAAATTTGCCCATTTGGAGAAATTTTAAGGAGTCCAAGGTAGGCATCCGCTACGATAAGGTTATTTTTTTTGTCAAAAGTTATTCCTAGTGGACTACCCTGAGTATTAACCCATTTAGTTATAGCGCCAGTTTGTTGATTATATTTAATTATCCACCCCTCTCTTGTTGAGGCAAAAACTTCATTGTTCGAAAGTGCTAAGTCTTCTGGCCCAGTGAGATCTGGAACCATTATGATTTCAAGATTACTTAACGAATCGTTAGCTTTAAATTTTCCTGTAAGACCGTTGTCATATGGCGCTTGCCATGGTACTGGATCAATCGGAACTGGCCAAAAAAGCATATATAGACTTAAGAGAAGCAAAAAAAAGATACTTGTTTTTTTTATTAATTTTTTCAGGTTCATTGTAGAAGAATTAAACAGGTTTTTAAGATTAATATCCAATAACTATTTGGCTTCATAAAATTATAAATTTCAAAGCAGTAATGTGATCATTGAATTATGTGAGTATACTTGACACCTGGTGGCTCGCTAAAAGTATTGGAATTCAGATATCGCAGTAATCATATGGAAATAACTTCATTTAAAAATAAGCTAGATGATTTGAATGCGAGAGTGGAGCTCTTAAGGGGGTATCTTTGACTATGCCTCCAAAGCGGAACGCCTTCAAGAAGTTGAATTGGAGTTGGGCGAGCCAGACATCTGGAATAATCAAGATTATGCTCAAAAATTAGGTAAAGAACGATCCAAGTTAGAAACTGTGGTGAGCACGATTTCAGATATCTCAACAAATCTCGCGGAAATCGCCGAGTTGCTTGAAATGGTTTTAGAGGAAAATGATGATGCAGGCCTAAGTGCTCTGGAATTGGATATAAAAATTCTTGACAGTAAACTAGAGAACTTAGAGTTTAGGCGCATGTTTTCTCGTGAAATGGACATTAATTCAGCATTTCTCGATATACAATCAGGATCAGGTGGAACAGAAGCTCAAGATTGGGCTGAGATGTTACTACGAATGTATTTACGTTGGTGCGAAGCAAAGGGCTTTAAAGTAGATCTAGTTGAACATTCACCCGGTGACGTTGCTGGTATTAAAAGCGCCACCCTGGAGGTGTCAGGTGAGTATGCATTTGGTTGGCTCAGAACTGAAATAGGGGTTCATCGTTTGGTTCGAAAATCTCCTTTTGATTCTGGTAATCGCAGACACACATCTTTTGCGGCAATTTTCGTCTCGCCCGAAATAGATAATGATATTGATATTGAAATAGACGTGTCAGATGTTCGAACAGACACTTATCGCTCTTCAGGTGCTGGGGGTCAACATGTGAATAAAACGGATTCAGCTGTTAGACTCACGCATATTCCAAGTGGAGTGGTGGTGCAGAGTCAAAGTCAGAGATCGCAACATCAGAATAGAGATAAGTGTTGGCAGATGTTGCGCGCAAAATTATATGAAATTGAAATTCAAAAAAGGAAAGATTTAGCTCAAAAAAGTGAGGATAGTAAGTCAGATATAGGTTGGGGAAGCCAAATAAGATCATATGTATTAGATGATTCACGAGTAAAGGATTTGCGAACAAATATCGAAACTCGAAATACACAAGCTGTCTTAGATGGTAACTTGGATCAATTTATCGTTGAATCTTTAAAAGCAGGACTATAATTGATTATGAATAAGAATAATGAAGAAGATGAAAATCGTTTGATCGCTGAGAGGCGTGCTAAGCTCCTGACCATTCGGGAAAATAACAAAGTGGCCTTTCCCAACAACTTCAAGCCCGATACAAACGCTTCAGAATTGCAAGAAAAATTTATCCGGACATCAAAATCTGAATTAGAGGCTATGTCGGATCTTTATGCTCTCGGGGGTAGATTGACTAGAAACCGAGGTGCATTTTTGGTGCTTCAGGATAG
>CACLAG010000044.1:0-9473 GCA_902604945.1 uncultured SAR92 cluster bacterium
TTGGAATTCAACAAAAACCCAGCATCGAATCAAATTTGGGAGAGAGTGTCTTCCAAGATCTGTTCAAATTGCCGGCTTCTGTCCAGACATGATGGCAGCAGCAGCCAAACATAATGAACAATTAGGCGCTCAAATCATTGATATTAATATGGGATGTCCCGCAAAAAAGGTGTGCAAAAAAGCAGCTGGATCAGCTCTACTGAAAGAGCCCGATCTTGTTGAAAAAATCTTAAATTCCGTGGTTGCATCAACCACAGCGCCAGTAACTTTAAAAATTCGGACTGGATGGGATAAAATGAATATTAATGCAGTATTAATAGCGAAGATAGCAGAGGACGCAGGTATCTCAGCATTATCTATCCATGGGAGAACAAGAGCGTGCCGGTTCGTTGGAGAAGTTGAATATGACACAATCACTGAAGTTGTGAAATCTGTATCAATACCTGTAATTGCAAATGGCGATATTGACTCGCCGAGTAAAGCCAAAAGTGTTATGGAGTACACTGGAGCTAGCGCGGTAATGATTGGCAGAGCGGCGCTTGGTAATCCTTGGATTTTCCGTCAAATAAATGAGAAATTAATTCATAATACAGTTAGTTATTTTCCATCACGAGTTGATCTTCAAAATATAATTATTAACCATCTACATGAGCTACATGACTTCTATGGTGAATCAATGGGGTTAAAGTTTGCGCGGAAACACATCAGCTGGTATCTCTCAAATTTTATCGATGGAAAGACTTTTTCTAAGTTTTTCAACTCACTTACCACCATTCACCAACAGGCATCCCATATTAAAAAGTTTCTTTCCAATGTTGAGGTTAGTCAAAAAGCTGCATGAAACAAAAAGAGAAAGACTTACTCATTAAAATCAATGAGAACATTAATAAAGAATATGGACTTGATCCAAGAACTCCTATTACCGACACACAGCGGTCTCTAAGAGAAATGGTAAAAAACTCTATTGAACAGTATTTTGAAGATTTAGGTGGTCACGAAACCATAAATTTATACGAGCTTGTTTTAAAAGAAGTAGAAGTTCCACTCTTGACTGTTGTGTTGGAGCAATCAAAAAACAACCAAAGCAAAGCCGCAAAAATATTAGGACTCAATCGAGGAACTTTGAGAAAAAAATTAAAACAATGTGATCTCATTTAAAGGTCCAGTTATGAATAAAAAAAGAGAAATAAAACGTGCACTTATAAGCGTGTCAGACAAAACTGGCGTGGTTGATTTTGCATCAAAATTGGCAAACTTGGGAATCGAGATTTTATCAACTGGCGGGACTTATAAATTATTAGAATCAAATAATATTAGCGTAAATGAAGTATCAAGTTATACAGATTTCCCAGAGATAATGGATGGCCGAGTGAAAACACTACATCCAAAGATCCACGGTGGTATTTTAGGGAGGCGCGGAATTGATGATGAAGTGATGCAAAAGCATTCAATAAATGCCATAGATCTAGTTATTGTCAATTTATATCCATTTTCTGAGACTGTCGAAGATCCAGATTGCCTTCTGAGTGATGCCATAGAAAATATCGATATTGGTGGTCCAACTATGATTCGCGCTGCTGCAAAAAATTACCTTGATGTTGCAGTAATTGTTGATCATTTGGATTACGACTCGACTTACAAAGATCTTTTGGTCAATAAAAAAAGTTTGAGCTTGGAAAAACGCTTTCATCTTATGACAAAGGCATTTGAACACACTGCCAAATATGATGGCATGATTGCAAACTACTTCGGATCTAAAAACTTTAAAAATGAAAGCGTTAAATTTCCAAAAACAATGAACTTTCAATTTAAAAAACAACAAGCCATGCGTTATGGAGAAAACCCACATCAAGATTCAGCTTTTTACATAGATCAATCATATTTATCTGCAGCGATTGGCTCATCGAAACAACTGCAAGGCAAAGATTTATCTTTCAATAATATTGCAGACGCAGATGCTGCGTTGCAATGTGTAAAGCAATTTAAAACTCCGAGTTGCGTCATTGTAAAGCATGCAAATCCCTGCGGTGTGGCATCCGCCAAAAATTTAATTGATGCTTATAAACGTGCTTTTAAAACTGATCCCGAATCGGCTTTTGGTGGGATCATTGCGTTAAACAGAGAGTTGGATCAGGAAACTGCAACATTAATTATGAAGCAACAGTTTGTCGAAGTCATAATAGCTCCGAGTGTAGCTAGAAAAGCGAGAGAAATAATCTCAATCAAGAAAAATATAAGGCTTCTTGAGTGTGGAGAACTAACCCTATCAGATGACAACGTTCTTGATCTTAAAAAAGTTACCGGAGGTCTTTTGATCCAAGATCAAGATCAAGAAATGATTGCTATGGACCAATTAAAAACTGTATCCCGGATTGCTCCAAGCACTGATGAGATTAAGGACATGCTCTTCACATGGAAAGTTGCAAAAATGGTCAAGTCAAATGCGATAGTATATGCAAGAAATTTTCAAACTCTTGGTATCGGAGCGGGCCAAATGAGTCGAGTCAACAGTGCTCGTATCGCCGCTATAAAGGCAGACCATGCGGGGCTTAGTTTAAAGAATGCAGTAATGGCATCAGATGCCTTTTTCCCATTTCGCGATGGCATTGATAACGCCGTTAAACTTGGTATTAACTGCATAATTCAACCAGGCGGATCCATGAGAGACAACGAA
The DNA here is from genome assembly GCA_902604945.1 of uncultured SAR92 cluster bacterium. Lineage (GTDB taxonomy): Bacteria > Pseudomonadota > Gammaproteobacteria > Pseudomonadales > Porticoccaceae > AAA300-D14. The sequence continues at coordinate 2,675 of CACLAG010000044.1, forward strand.
ATCATAGAAGCTGTGAATGACCACAAGATCAAGATGGTATTTACATCAATGCGTCATTTTCGACATTGATTCAACTATGCTTGGACTTGCAGCTTGGTCCTTGAGAAAGCCTCGAGAGCAGCCTGCCTAGACTCCTTTATGTCTACAATTGGCAGCGGGTATGTTACTCCCAGCTCAACATTGTTATGTTTTAATATCTCCTCAGGAGCTTGCCAAGGTGCATGAATATATTTTGAAGGTAATTTAGATAATTCCGGAACATACTTCCTGATATATTCTCCTTCTGAATCAAACTTTTCACTCTGTGTAATAGGATTAAATATGCGGAAATAGGGTGCTGCATCTGCACCACAACCAGCTATCCATTGCCATCCGGCACTATTGCTTGCCAAATCTGCATCAACTAAACAATCCCAAAACCATTTTTCACCTTCTCGCCAGTCTATAAGAAGATTTTTTACTAAAAATGAACCAACAACCATACGAAGTCTGTTGTGCATGTATCCAGTTTGATAAAGCTCTCTCATTCCAGCATCAACAAGCGGATATCCTGTTAAACCTTTTTCCCATATTTCAAGCATGTCATCTGGATCCTTATGCCAAGGGAAAGCATCAAATTTACTTTGCAAGTTTTGTGTTGGTAATTGCGGAAAGTGGTAAAGAAGGTAATATGAGAATTCCCTCCACCCTAATTCACTTAGAAAAGTATCTAAATTTCGATCCTCTGATTTTAATGTTTTTTCGGAAATTGCCGCATACCAAACCATATTTGGTGAGATCATTCCAAATCTCAGATAAGGACTCAATGCTGAAACATATTTTTTACTCGGGAAATTTCTGCCTTCTCTATAGACGTCCAAACCCTCATCTAAAAAGCCTCTCAATTTCGCTGCCACACCATCGCTAGATACATCCCAGATATTTTCAAATTTCTTATACCAATTTTTTTTTGGTCTCAATCTCAATTCTGAAAGGCTTTTCGATCCCTCAAACGCCACGCAATTAATGTTTGAAGGAATTTCAAGCGGCATTCTTGGTGCGGAACTAACAAGACATCCTTTCCTGTAGAAAGGAGTAAAAACCTTATAGGGCGTTCCATCCTTCTTCAAAACAGCCCAAGGCTCCCAAAGTAAAGAGCTATTGAAACTTTGCACACTAATGTTCAAGGCTTTTAAGCTCTTCTTTATTCTACTGTCTCGCTCAATAGCCCAAGGCTCATAACACCTATTCCAATAGACTCCCTCGGCACCCACCTCTTTAACTATGTCTATCAGGACCTTAGAAGCATCACCCTCAAAGAATAGTAATTGATTATTAAGCAGTTTATTGAGATCAGTTAACGCTTCAAACAAAAACCACCGGCTAGCTGCACCATATTTCCAGTCGCCAGCAGACTTATCATCAAGAATATAGATCGGCACAATTGAACCGTCTTTACATGCTTCGATTAAAGCAGGGTTGTCTGCAATACGCAGATCTTGCCTAAACCATAAAACTGAAATTCTAGACTTATCCATATGTTACACCTAATTGACTAAAAAATTACGTTACCCCTGTCTCTTCAGATTGTTTTAAAAGAGATACGATAGGATGCATTATAATCATGTTCAATATTTGAATTATCTTGTAGCATACTTTGAGGCGAGGAGTTTAGTCATGAAAATTCTTATCATAGGATCAGGAGGCAGAGAACACGCTCTTAGTTGGAAATGTATACAATCTCCTATAGTTGAAAAAGTTTATGTTGCACCAGGAAATGCAGGCACAATGCTTGAAGAAAATATCGAGAATGTGGACATCTCCCCTCAAAGCTTCGCTGATCTTGCTGAGTTCGTTGAATCTAATAATATTGGTTTAACTATTGTTGGCCCAGAGCAACCCCTTGTAGATGGGATCTGTGATTATTTTCAGTCCAGAAAATTACCAATTTTTGGGCCAAATAAAAATGCGGCTCAACTTGAAGGATCTAAGACTTTTACAAAAGAATTCTTAAAAAGAAATAACATCCCTACGGCAGAATATAAAACATTTAGTGACCAAACTCTCGCAATAGATTACTTAAAAACCATAAATTTTCCAGTTGTAATAAAAGCTGACGGTTTAGCAGCTGGAAAAGGAGTAATCATTGCTGAAACCTTCCGACAGGCAAAAACAAGTGTTACGGATATGCTGTCACGAAACCGATTTGGTAATGCGGGAAATACGATAGTGATCGAACAATTTCTTACTGGAGAAGAAGCAAGTTTTATTCTAATTGCAGATGGTGAAGACTTTTTACCTATGGCAACAAGTCAGGACCACAAGAGAGCTTTTGATGGTGATGAGGGACCCAATACAGGGGGAATGGGTGCCTACTCTCCTGCCCCAATAGTAACAAATGATATTTATGAAAGAATAATTGATGAAGTAATAAAGCCAACTCTGAAAGGAATGAGGAGAGAGGGAAATTATTACTCTGGATTTTTGTATGCAGGTCTAATGATCTCGGACGATGGGACACCTAATGTGATTGAGTTTAATTGTCGTTTTGGTGATCCTGAAACACAGCCAGTTTTACTTAGATTAAAATCTGATTTGGTAGCACACTGCCTCGCCGCCGTTGAAGGCTCTCTAAGTGAAGAAATTGCGGATTGGGAATCCAAACATTCACTGGGAGTTGTCATGGCATCAGGTGGATACCCAGGATCCTATAAAAATGGTAATTCCATAAAAGGCTTATCAAATATTGAGGATACTCTTGATGACAAAATTTTTCATAGTGGCACAAAAATAATAGATGGACAGGTAGTTACTGATGGTGGACGAGTCTTGTGTGTTACTGCACTTGGAAATAATCTCAGCCAGGCAAAAACAAGAGCCTACGATGTTGTCTCAAAAATTCACTGGAATGATGTGCAATATAGAACTGATATAGGTTGGCGAGCAATGAAGAACATTAAATCAGTTAAATAGTACATATATGTCTGCCTTTTATAATTTTGGTGTACCTTTTGAACCTTTCGGGGCCTCTCATTTTTGGGCAGTAGCGTTTTTCATAGCAGCTTTGCTTTTGATAATTTGGATAACACCAAAACTCTCTTACGAAATCAATTTGAAACTAACGAGGGTTTTGTCGGGATTATTATTTATCACTGTCACTTGGTGGACACTAATACACATTTGGTTCGATCGATTTTCTTTAGCGAAAGACTTACCCCTTTCTATATGCAATTTGTTTGCCCTTATCGCACCTGTTTTATTTTGGTTTCCCCGCAAAAAGGTGTTTGAGGTAATATATTACTTTGTTCTGTCTGGAACTTTACAAGCAATTTTTACTCCTGATGCTGGAGCTGCGTTTCCGAGTTATTCATATTTCAAATACTGGATTGTTCATTGTGGTCTCGTAGTGGTAGTTATTCATCACCTGATAGCATTTCAAATGTATCCTAGCAAAAGAGGTATGCTTTATAGCTTTGGATGGCTGAATATCTATTTAATATGTTTAGTCCCGATTAATCTTTTGCTCTCAGCAAATTATTTTTATCTTATGTCTAAACCCATGACACCATCAATACTAGATTTTTTTGGACCATGGCCCTACTACATTATTCTTACTGAAGGTTTAGTTATGGTATTTTTTGCGCTCGCCTATCTGCCTATTTTTTTAGTCAGAAAATTGTACTTAAGGCACGCGAAGATCGACTAACTTAAATATTTATTCTCTCGATTTCTTTTACGATTTCAATGATTCGCTCTGCCAACCAAAGATGTATCGCAGAGCCAGATGTTCTTTGATGCTGCAATAATACAAGGTTTATACTACCGTCATGAGGCAACTTTTTGGGAAAAGGTTTAGTCACTATTTGGTATGTTTCTCTTTCCATTACGAAATCCTTTTGAGTTGCTACCATCAGGCAATCAGAGTTGCTCACTGTCTCTATTGCTGTCACAAACTGATTCGTCACGAGTGCTTTGCGTCTCTTTAATCCAAGTGTGGCCAAAGCCTTATCAAAACGAGCATTTGTTCCCGCACTGACTCTTTTTGAGATAAGCAAAAAATACTGAACAAAGGGAAATTCAATTATTTGCTCTAAAGTGAGTTCATTAAACTTTGATAAGGGATGATTTTTACTCATCCAAATACATGGAGTATGCACTGCCAATGGCATACTCATCAACTCATCAGAAAAAGGGCCATCAATATCAATCGTGAAATCCAGCTGTCCCTCAGCAAGGTCTCTCTCAACCGATTCACTACCACCAGATACTGAAAGAACAAGACCTGGGGACTCTTTGGTTACTAATGATATTAATTTGGAAATCAATGATGTGGCTACAAATTCTGGAACCGCTATTTTGATTTCTCCTAAATATTTACCCGGATCGAATTTCCCTTCATCTACAAGATCAAGGATGTTATCCAAGAGTGCTGGTAATTTAAAATGCAGTTCTCGTGCTTTTGGAGATGGAATTAATTCGTTGCCTGTTCTTGTAAAAAGAGGATCATCAAGCTGATGGCGCAATCTTTGTAGTACCCGGCTCATGGCCGGTTGACTGATGAAAAGCCTCTCTGCTGCCTTGGTTACACTTTTTTCTTCTAGTAATGCTTGAAGCGCAACAAGCAAATTAAGATCCAAGCGAGACAATTTCTGCAAGTTCAAAATATTATTCTCTGTTTAGGCATTCACATGTTAATTTTAAAAATTAAAATTATTCGGCAAAATATTGCCAAGTTATAACAAAAACGCATAATTATAATGCATATAATGCATTTGCGTAATGACATAACTCTTCATATTATTAATTCATCGCAAGGTCAGTGACTTTGCCAACAAACCCCTCTTAATCCTGCAAAGGATTTTTTCAAGGGACCCACTAGGGTCCCTTTTTTTTAAAACAATTGCTGTAATGCCTTTCCTGGATTAGTTGCCCTCATAAATGTTTCCCCCACCAAAAAGGCATTTACATTTCTTTCTCTCATTTGAAGGACATCAGATTTACTGCGAATTGCACTTTCAGTGATCACCGTCTTTGATTTGGGAATCATCTCGATTAAGTTAAAGGTGGTGTCCAACGACTCTTCGAAAGTATGTAAATTTCTATTATTAATTCCAAGTCCTGCTTTATTCAAAGACAACGCAACCTCTAATTCAGTTACGTCATGAACTTCGACCAGCACATCCATCTCAAGATCTAATGCAAGGTTATAAAAATGGGTTATTTGATTAGAATCAAGAGCGGCGCATATTAAGAGAATGCAATCGGCTCCCAAAGCACGTGATTGGTATATCTGATATTCATCGACTATAAAATCTTTTCTAAGAATAGGAAGATTGCAGGATGACTTTACCATCACCAAGTGTTCATCACTGCCATAAAAATATTTCTGATCCGTTAAAATTGAAATACAGCTTGCTCCATAGGTTTCATAACTATGAGCAATCGCTTTCGGATCAAAGTCATCTCTCAATATTCCCTTACTTGGCGAGCCTTTTTTTATCTCAGCAATTACCGCCGACTCACCTTGGTCAATTTTTGATTTTATAGCTCTCATAAATGGTCTTACAGGAGACGCACTTTTCAAATTTTCGTGAATATCTTTGATTGAGGTTGAAGCTTTCGCCAACGCAACCTCATGGTGCTTGTTGTCTATGATAGCTTTTAAGATGGTGGGTAATTTATTTTTCACAAAGTTAGACTTTATATAATCGTAAATTGCTGAGTAAAATTGCAAAGTTCTTTTAACTTAGCGTACACCCTACCTGAAGAAATAGTCTCACTCGCCAAAATGCATCCTTCAGCTATTGAATTTGAAAGGCCAGAAACATATAAAGCAGCACCCGCGTTCATGATAACTATCTCTTCCCCAACAGAGGACTTGTTTGAAAATAGCGTTTCGATAGTTCTTGCAGAGTCTTCGGAAGTTTTTGCTGTTAAGCTATCCAATGGTGTCTTCTTGATCCCAAAATCTTCTGGACTGATCACATACTCACTAATGACGCCACTTTTTAGCTCAACGATAAATGTCTCATCAGCGCAGCTAATCTCATCAAGACCGTCATTGGAGTGCACCACTAATATATGCTCTGATCCTGTTTTACCAAGAACCTCAGCCATGGGTCTGCATAACCGTTTGTCATAAACACCTATCAGCTGCCTATTTACGCCTGCTGGATTTGTCATTGGCCCTAAAATATTAAAAATTGTCCTTAAACCCAGTTCCTTTCTTGGCCCAATTGCATGTTTCATAGCTTTATGATGCAGGGGAGCAAACATAAAACCTAATCCAACTGTTTTAATACAATCTGCGATTTGAATTGGATCTAAATTAATGTTGATGCCCAGCACTTCCAAAACATCTGCAGCACCACTACTGCTACTTACTGATCGATTGCCATGCTTTGCTACTTTTCCACCTGCAGCAGCAACAACCATTGATGTTGCACTTGACACATTAAATAAATTAGATTGATCTCCTCCAGTGCCAACTATGTCAACCAAATGCTCATGCTCGACATTTACCCTAACCGACAAAGATCTCATCGCACTGACAGCGCCGGATATTTCATCTATCGACTCACCCTTCATTCTCAGCGCAACCAAAAACGCACCAATTTGCGCGTCTGTCGCCTTGCCTGACATGATCTCAGTGAACGCTAAATACATATCACTTTCAGCTAAATCCTTTGATTCAACAATAGTATTTAATGCAGAAATTATGCTCATACTTTATTTTCCAAGAAATTTTTGAATAACAAGTGTCCATGCTCTGTCAATATCGACTCAGGATGGAATTGAACACCCTCCACGGGAAAGTCTC
>CACLAG010000045.1:0-9157 GCA_902604945.1 uncultured SAR92 cluster bacterium
TCCTTTCCTCAAATACTTAATTAAGAACTGGCTTAGACAGGGCGTAAGAGAGTTTATATTTTTACTTCATTTTGAGGCTGAGAAAATAGAGTTAATGATCTCAGAAATGCAAAACTCTGGTGAGTTAGAAGATTCAAAAATTCATATAATTGTAGAGCAAGAACCTTTAGGCACGGGAGGTTCTGTAGCTAATGCTGTAAATTTACTTGGATTGGATGGCGGATTTCTAGTGGCTAATGCAGATACTTGGCTTGACCAGGGTATTACAGATTTAGATAAGCTTGGTGCTAACTCAATAGCCGCTGTGCTGGTCCCAGATTGTAAAAGATACGGAAGTGTGTTTATTTTAGATAACAAAGTAGTTCAGTTTAGAGAGAAAAGATTTAGACAAATTTATATTATATTCCTCTTGCGCAGCGACAATCATCCCAGGATTTGGTTTTCTGGAGAAATCATCTTTCCTGTACTTACCGAATCCCTCATAAGGGTGGAATGGCGAATGATAAACTTTATCAATCGGCGCACCTTCATCTTTGAATCTCTTGCACATCCAATCTGATAACTCTAGAAATTTTTTTTCGGTGTAGAACCCCCTACCTATACCGGCCTGATTGGTAACTACGAAAACCAAAAACCCGATCTCTTTAGCATAACTAACTAGCTCGAAAATTCCGGGGACAAAGTCAAAATTTTCAACCTTGTAGACATAACCATAATCGAAATTTATTACGCCGTCTCGATCTAAAAAAAGACCATAATTCACAGTCAAAATTCTCTTTTATTCATTATTTTGCAATATTTTATAACCATTATCAGCTACTAAAGCATCTCTTTCGGCATAATTCATATCACTCAGCATCATTTCTTCTACAAGCGCCTTGAAGTTTATTTTGGGACTCCAGTTCAATTTTTTCTTAGCCTTACTCGAGTCGCCAAGCAAAGTTTCAACTTCTGCCGGACGGAAATACCTCGAGTCTACAGATACAATACATCTTCCTTCTCTGTTATAGCCCTTTTCATCTATACCAACCCCTTCCCAAGTGATAGGCATATCGATTAATTCGGCTGCAGTATTTACAAAATCACGCACGGAATATTGAATACCTGTTGCTACAACAAAATCATCAGGTTTCTCTTGCTGAAGCATCAACCACATCATATACACATAATCTTTTGCATGACCCCAGTCTCGAAGCGCATTAAGGTTGCCGAGGTATAATCGATCCTGCTGACCTAATTTGATTTTCGCGAGAGCTCTAGTGATTTTTCGCGTGACAAACGTTTCCCCTCGACGCTCTGATTCATGATTAAACAGAATGCCATTACAAGCGAAAATATCATAAGATTCTCTATAGTTTATCGTAATCCAATAGGAATATAGTTTAGCAACAGCATAGGGCGATCTAGGATAAAACTTTGTTTTTTCTGTTTGAGGAGTCTCTTGCACATCGCCATAAAGCTCAGACGTTGAGGCCTGATAGAATTTTGTTTTCGAGCATAAATCTAGCATCCTGATTGCTTCCAAAATCCTCAAGGCTCCGATTGCATCAGAGTCAGCCGTATACTCGGGCTCCTCAAATGAAACTTGAACATGGGATTGAGCAGCTAAATTATAAATTTCATCTGGGAGGACATTCTTAATCACCCTCACAATACTGGATGTATCAGTCATATCACCGTAATGAAGAAACAATTGAGTTCCATCAACATGAGGGTCGGTGTAAAGATGATCAATGCGATCTGTATTAAAAAGTGAGCTTCGCCTTTTTATTCCATGGACTTCGTATCCCTTACTTAGTAGCAGCTCTGCTAAATAAGAGCCATCTTGACCTGTAATACCAGTAATTAATGCCTTTTTTTTCATCTTCTATTAGCCCCAAATGTATTTTTTTCGTTGAATCGAGCTCTCCAAACTAATTTAAACTCTTCCATAAATGTCACTAAATCTAACTATGTCATCTTCTCCAAGATATGACCCCGACTGAACCTCAATGATCTCCAAGTTGGTGTCTCCTGGATTTTCAAGGGCGTGAATAGCACCCTGAGGAATATAAGTTGACTCATTTTCAGAAAGTAAAAATTCATCGTCTCCGTTGGTAACTTTTGCAATACCCGACACTACAACCCAATGCTCTGCTCGATGGTGGTGCATTTGCACACTAAGCTTTGCTCCGGGTTTCACAGTTATCCTCTTAGCCTGATATTTGTCACCGGTGTCAATCGAATCATATTTTCCCCACGGCCGGTAGACTTCTCTGTGATGTTCCCACTCAGTTCTTGATTCAGCTTTTAAATGTTGAGCGACAGCTTTTACATCCTGAACGCTATCTTTGTGGGCCACAACCAACACATCTTTTGTTGACACAATCACTAGATCATTCACACCAACTGCAGCGACTAACTTTCCATCAGATCTTACATAAGAATTATGTGATTCATGAAGCATCACATCGCCGGATGTAGCATTGCCATTACCGTCTTTATCACTAATGTCCAATAGGGATGACCAAGAGCCGATATCACTCCAACCAGCATCCATCGGAACAACACCCGCATCATCCGTTTTTTCCATCACCGCATAGTCAATCGAATCACTTGGGCATGCATCGAAGGCCGCTTCATTAACCCTCAAAAAATCATTATCTTTGGAGATACCGTCCATTGATAACTGACAAGACTCATAAATATCTGGGCGATGCTTTTTAAGCTCTTCCAGGTATCGGCTAGCCTTAAATAGGAACATGCCACTATTCCAGAGATAATTGCCTGATTCGAGATACTCTTTTGCGACGTCAAGAGAGGGCTTTTCGACAAACGCATCAACAGCAAACCCAGGACCCTGAGATTCACCCTTCTTTATGTAACCATAACCTGTATTCGGCTCATGGGCTACGATGCCGAAGGTGACGAGCTTCCCCGACTCAGCCAATGGAATTGCATCCATTACCGTCTTAGTGAATGCCGCTTCGTCTTGAATCACGTGATCAGCCGCTAGAACCAGCAGCAAAGGATCATCATACTCTGGCAATGAAAATGCTGCGAGTGCAATTGCCGGCGCAGTATTACGACCCACAGGCTCTAAAATAATTGAGCCTAACCTGTCAATTTCACGAAGCTGCTCAGCAACGAAGAAACGGTGCTCCTCATTACATATTGTGACTGAGGACTGGATATCCAAACCATCAAGCCGCTTAAATGTTGCCTGTAGCATGGTGTCGTCACCATGAAGGGCTAAAAATTGTTTGGGGTGTGCGGCTCGAGATAGAGGCCACAGGCGTGTGCCTGAACCACCCGCCATAATCACAGCTTTAATCATGTCTGTCGTCCATATTATTTAATAACCAACCCGCATAGTTCCGCATATATAGGTGGAATTTTTCATCTATAGCCACTAACGATAAATCAAACCACTCAAACTCATCATGCTGATCATCCAAGGTTATTTGAGGTCTAGATTTAAATTCTCCATAGTGGGGTAGGTTCACATAGTGAGTTGGAGTGTTTTGATCAAGGGCACTATTGCCATAAAAATGATCCCATATACCCATTAAAGAAAAACCCTCTGCATCGATGCCACTTAACCCTAATTCCACTTCAGCAATCCTAAGCAATGTGTTCTGCCACATTTCATTTTTATGGATTCGTCCGCCGGGCGTAAACCACTCACCCTTCAATGGTTCGTAAGCGCGCTTGCCCAATAATAGCTGACCATCGCACACCAAGCAGAGGTCTATTGATACCAGCGGAGTATTTTCTACAACCGTCTTGAATGTGAGTGCATCTAACATTGAACCTTCTTTTTTAATTCTAATAGCCGATAATAGCCTTTATCGAGTCCTACCAATCATTCCTCTCAAAGAGCTTTTTAATCTCTTCACGCGTCTCAGGATCTCGCATACCCACAGCCAAGTTAGCACTCAAGAATCCCTGCTTGTTTCCACAGTCATGGATATCGGCGTCCGTCTCCAAAGAATTTAGTCCGTCAGTCTTTAAGAGCTCATCCAGAGCGTCAGTCAGCTGTATCTCACCACCCACTCCTGCCTTAGTTTTCTCAAGAAGATCTAGCACCTTTGAGGGAAGAATGTAGCGACCCAAGACCGCCAGGTTTGATGGAGCCTCATCAGAGGATGGCTTCTCAACTAACCCCTTGAGAGCAACGCTGTCAAAGGGCTTACTCTGCGCGCCATCAAGATCAGCAACACCGTAGTTCTCAATCGCCTCTGAATCAACCCGCTCAACCATGACCTGACCGATCCCAGTCGTATTCCAAGCCTCAGCCAGCTGGGCAAAGCTGGAGTTTCGCTCTCGTGACTCCTTGTCAAGGACCAAGACATCGGGCAAAAGAACAGCAAAAGGCTCGTTATTTAAGAGATGCTTGGCACAGAGCACGGCATGACCCAAACCCAGGGCATCAGCCTGCCGTGTGGAAGTGACCTTAACGTATTGTGGGATAATGTTTTTGACCGTTCCAAGAATCGTTTCTTTGCCCTTCTTCTCAAGCCTGTGCTCAAGCTCATAATGAGCATCAAAGTGATTCTCGATCGCTTCTTTTCCGCTTCGAGTCACCAGAATAATTTCAGTGACACCGCCAGCGATGGCCTCCTTGACCACGTGCTCAATAATGGGCCGGTCATACACGGGCAGTAATTCCTTTGGGATGGCCTTGGTCGCAGGCAACATTCGAGTACCAAGACCCGCAACAGGAATCACAGCCTTGTTAATTTTAACAACCATCTTTTACAATCCTAAACTGTTAGTATATAGGAGCACTTAGATACCAAATTTTCTTTTTATTGCATCAAAATCTTCTAGTTCTAGCCTTGGACCGAACTTGGCAACAACTCGTGAGGCGCAGTCATTGGCGAGCTTTGCTGCCAAGTCATATCCCTCACCCAAGGTGATCGCATGCAAGAAAGCACCCGCAAACATATCCCCAGCACCATTGGTGTCAATGACCCTTGCAGATAGTCCCTCAGATCTATACACCGAGTCACCGTCAAAGATAATGGCGCCCTCGGCGCCATCAGTGATGGCAAAGGTTTTTGTAATCATCTTAAGTTTTTCTATAGCGGAGTCTAGGTTATCGGAACCGGTGAAGGCCAGTGCCTCGTCCTTGTTACAAAAGACAAGATCAACATCATCGCCCATAACATCACGAAGCGCGTCACCAAATATATCCACCACAAAAGGATCTGACAGGCTTATCGCGATTTTAACACCCTGCTCTTTCGCATATTCAACAGCCTCCTTCGTGACTGCAGTTCTTGCCTCATCTGTCACAAGGTAGCCCTCAACATAAAACCATTCCGAATTTTTGAGAGCGTCTGCATCTATCTCTTTGGCGGATAAAGTATCACTTGCACCCAAAAAGGTGTTCATCGTGCGCTCTGCATCCTCGGTCACCATAACTAGGCACTTACCCGTCGTGCCAGGATCCCGATCTACTGAGTGAAAGTCGACTCCTGCCTCATTTAAATCTCTGACGTAGAGCTCTCCATCAGCATCATCAGCAACTTTTCCGCTAAAAAATGCTTTTGAACCGAGGCTTGACGCTGCAACCACTGAGTTACAGACCGATCCACCGCACTTCTTAAGCAATTTTAGATTTTCAGAATCAAGGGCGCGCAGTAATTCCCTCTGTCGGAACTCATCGACAAGCGTCATGACACCTTTGTCGATCTTTGCATCAGCTAAGAACTTATCAGATACCTCAACCTCCGTATCAACAAGCGCCCCACCGATGCCGTAAATATTGTATTTTGCCATCTAAAAACTCAATAGCTGTTCTAAAGATATGCTTAATGCTGCTGTTGCTGGACCTCTTTCTGCAGCCGCGCTATCTCTAACTGAAGATCGTTGTACTCTTGTTGTTTTCTCTTTAAAAATCGAAGCGTGATTGCAGCCTTCTCAGTTACTCCCGAGGGGGTAAGGAGGTAGGCATAGCCCCACTTACTGTCAGACCTTTGGAAGTTATCCAGCTTGACCCATCCCACATCAATCAAGGACTTCAGGACGTAGTTAGTCTTGCCCAGACTCACGCCCAACGCCTCAGACAATTGCCTCTGAGTAAGATCGGGTTGCTGCTCAAGGAGCTTTAAAGTTCGGTATTCAAGTTCTTGATTTATCATAATCAGTGAGAGATTTTGGATTAAGTATTCCAGCAGGCTACCGCAGGGTTTTGTCATCAAAAACAAATCCCCCATATCAAGCTGGACACATATGTGTCCAGATGTGTTCATGTGGTGAACAATACCAGTTTTTTGGGGTTTTGCAAGGTTTGAGTTGCTCTGGCATCCATTGAGAATCAATGATTACTTATTAAGAGTCCACTTTAGGATTAAAACCTGAGTTAAATATCGATAAAAAGTGCTTCCCTACCATTTCCACTCGAAAAGTTATCAATCCATTCGTGTGGGGTCTATTGATCTTTAACGTACTGACTCAACGGTCGGGCAAGGCCTGTGACAATAAAAGCAACCACGTAAATAATGCATTGACCTAGGAAGACCCAGGCCCAATTGTTGCTGGTAACAGACCACCACGCCTCAGTATACCCTAACAGTGCTAGGCCTGATGAGAAGGAAACGATCAGAACACCGGTCATGGAGTTTGCCAGCGTCTTCGATCTAAACCAACCTTGGCAATGGTAGTGAACTCGGTTATGGAGATGGTCATTGTCCGGCAAAAAAATAGACCTTCTTTCAATTCTACGGCGCGCAACCGTGACCAATATCTCAATACAAGGATAAGCGAAAAGAACCGCTAAAAAAGCTGCCGAAAAGACCTCAGCACTGTACAGGAACAGCCCATTCAATGCGAGCATCGAGCCAAGGCCATATGCACCGGCATCTCCAAGAAACAGACGACCAGAAATGACATTAAAAAGGGTGAAGAGTCCACAAGTTGTCATAAATATCGCATAAGTAAACGAACCTAGTTCCATATAAAACACTGCAAGGGCTATTGTTATAATTCCGGGAATCAAACCATTAGCACCATCTGCCATATTCACAGCGTTAACAAATCCCACACAAAATACTAACGTGATTATCCATCCGATAATTACTTTATCAAGAAGGAAGTCTAGACCGACTATGCCAATTTTTTGTGGTATAAGTATCGGTATCAGTGCCAAGCACGTACCAAATATCAAGGAAATAATAATCAATCTCATCCTTGGACTTAAAAGGTTACTTTTCAAATCATCCAACAAACCAATACCCAAGCAAGAGAATATCGACAGCCAAAAAATTATAGAGATAGTTGAAAGCGGGCTGGGCTCAATAACTCCAGAGTAAGCTCCAAAGAAATACAGCGCCAATGCTGAACTAAATATTGCAGCACCTCCGAGTCGAGAGGCGCCAACCTTGCTGATACCATGCTTGTCAACAGACTCAATTGCGTAGGACTGAGAAGTAATCCACTGCAGAAAAAGCATCATCAACAGCCCCGGTAAACCGAATAGCAGAGTTGCCATGACCATCATGATCGACAGCTTCGTGAGATCCCTGCCCGTAAACTTAAAAGCCTTGTCAAGCATCAGCATCCATTCCTTTTAGCTATTAACTGCCCCATTTATTAAGACCTAGCAAGCCATTATCCCTCACATTCAGACTGCACGCCAAAACGTTATAGCCTGCAACCAAACCCTCTAGTTATTATCAGAGCCTCGAGCGTAATGAGTCACAAGGACTAGCATCACAGACAGCATGCCACCAAGCAGCGTTCCTAGAATACAGATTAGCGCCCTCTTTGGTTGTGATTTCTCTTCCGGAACCATGCTTGGGCTCACAGCAACGAAGGCATAGTCAGGACTTGCCTCGGCCACCATCTTGTTCTTGGTCTGCTCCTCAATAATGGTATAGAACACCTCCCTCATCTCAGCGATGGAGGTCTTATCAATTTGAGCCTCTAGGTAATCAATATTATTGGACACTTTAGCCACCTGACGAGCCTGCATGTGCTCATTAATGGCAGAGACATACATGTCCAGCCACTCTTTTGCCACCTTAGGAGAATAGTGCTCGATGGACACCAACACGAGCCCTGAAATTTTGTCCTCTGAAACTGAGAGCATCCCTGAAAATCTCTTAAAGAGCTGCCAGCTAGTTGGAGGCGCTATGTTCCCATCTGAGTCCTTAGTTAGCCACTCACCACTTTTGCTATCATAAACGTCTTGATTAATTTTTAACGCATTAGAATCCTTACTCCAGCCGGATACAGCATATACCTCAACCTCAAGATCATTCTCAGAAATAAACGTTTCAACAAAGCTCCAGGACTTCATAATCTGCTGAGCGATCTGGGACTCACTACTCTCTGCACCACCAATTGAGACTCCTGCCAGGGATGCAAGACCTCCCAACTGACCCAAGGCGTTTGATAATCCTCCACCGTCAGACTGGGCTGGTGCCAAAAGCGCTGTTGCCCTGTACTGATTGGGTACTGACAGGGCATAAATCACCGAAGCCACAGCAAAGAAAGCCGTGATCACAATAATCTTGATCTTGCCAGACCACAGAACACCGAACAGCTCCCTGAGGTCTATCTCATCGTCATACTCATTAGTGGTTGCACTTTGACTATCCAAACTAGGATCCTTTTAAATGTTTAGCTAACTGTGCCTATCAATTGTTATTATTAGTAAATGATCTAACCGCTGCAGCACCAAGTGATAACTGATAAATAATGGTGGATACCTCAGATAAAAGCGGTATACCACGTAGCATCGTGTCATCTGCATCAAGTGGCACAACGATCGTATCACCTGGACTGATCATATTCTTTGCGGACCTGAACTTGAAGAGACCTCTCCTTGGCATGATGACCTCGCCTCCAGCCTTCACGATGTAAACATCACCCTTGTCGGCCCTGTCGTTATAGCCACCACTCTGCTCAATATAGTCCGCTTGACTAAAGTCTGGATCAAAGAGGTAGGACGTGGGGCGTCGCACCTCACCCAAAACAGTAACCTCCTGACTCAACTTGGGAACCATCAAACTATCGCCATCCTTCAGGACCACGTCCTGTGCTCGGTAAGCCATGATATCTACCAAAGGGACCACCAAACGACCCGTTGCTACCGAGTTAGATAATGACTCAAGTGCAGCCCTCTGTGCCGCGACTTTTCCCTCATCAATCGCCACATCAGAGTTTG
>CACLAG010000046.1:0-8885 GCA_902604945.1 uncultured SAR92 cluster bacterium
TATATTCTCGCAAGCAAAGAAGCATAATCTGAATTTTTGGGAGAGCTTTTTTGTGTTGATTTATGTAATCCAACCTCCCGCAAGAGGTAAAATTTGACCGACCATGTGATTAGATTTTTCGTTGGCAAGGTAGGCAGCTAACTCAGCAGTCTCTTCAGACGATCCAATCTTTGTTGTCGGAACATTTCGATTAAGGTGATTGATGAACTTTTCATCTTTTAAAAGATCGTCAGGATAGTAGGTATCATTGTGAATATAATTCTGAGCAATAGCATTAACCTGAATATTAGAACGAGCCAACTCAAGGCCAACAGCTTTTATAAAACTATTTTGGGCACCTCTTGCAGCACAATAAGCACTATTATTGGGGATACCCTTCAAAGGGGCAGCACTCGTAATTGCAATAATTTTACCTGACTCTCTTTCTAGCATTTGCGGAATAGTGGCTCGAACTGTATACATCAACGGGTGCACCAACTGGTCAAATAATGTCATCCAATCATCACTCTTGAGCTGCTCCAATGCTCCTGTCACTGGTGGATGAGCAAAATTAGCAACCAAAACATCAATATGACCCGCGGCATCGATTGCTTCTAAAACTTGATTCTCAGTGATCATTGGCGAGCGCCCTGCAGTTACGTCAAACTCAAGGTTTTGAAACTTCTTTTGAATAGCTGGACCCATGTAGCGATCAGCACAAGTAATAAGAACACGTCGTTTTGCCATTTAACTATGCACCTTTTTATTTATCGATCGCAAAACTTACTTATACAAACCGGCTGCCATCTGTTCCAAACCTCGAAATATCATTGTCGGATCTTTGCGCTTTAGTTCAACCATCTTTGCAGAGTCACATTCACCAATAACGAACTCATCTGCCTTGCAGGCCAGCTGCGGTAAAATATCCTTAGCTGCCTCTTCTGCAGTCATACCCTCAGTCATAACGCCCTCCTTAGCACCAATTACCGACCCGTCTCCGGTCATAGCATTGGCAACTGCTCCTGTTTTAACAAGGCCTGGAATGATCGTGCTAACTTTAATACCGTGATAAGCCACCTCCGCACGAAGCGCGTCAAGAAACCCGATTAATCCGAATTTGGTAGCGCAGTAAGCCGTCCTCAAAGGAACCCCAACTTTGCCAGCAACACTTGACGTTCCTACAATATGACCTGATTTTTGATTGATCATGATGGGCAATACCTGTTTAGTCAGCGCTATTGGGCCAATAAGATTTACCTCCAAAGCCGTACGATAAACGTCTACCTTTATGTCAGTGCAGAAATCACGAACACCCACCCCAGCATTATTGATGAGTAAGTCGATTTTGGAATATTTTTCCATAACCTTTTTAACTGCTCCTGGCATAGCATCCAAGTCCACCACGTCCAAAGGCAACACGAGCATACTCCCATGATCAGCTCCTGCTTCAAAGCATCGATCCCTGACAGACTCAAGTTTTTTTTGATTACGCGCAGACAGCACCAACTTTGAACCAGCCCTGGCAAATGCCACCGCCATCTCTTCTCCGATACCACCTGAAGCGCCTGTTATCCATACTACTTTCTCAGCAAATGCTTGTTGACTACTTATTTGTTCATCCATAGGGTAAATCCTTATTCATTGTTAACATCAAAACTCTTATTTTACATTACTCACTAGATTCTATGTTGTTCTAAAGAAATCAATCGCCACTCTCGCTAACTCCTCTCCCGCATCATCCTGAGGGTAGTGCCCTGAATCTGCAATAGTGCAATGATTCTGACCGCGAGCGCCCGGAATACTTTCCTGCATTCTTGCAATCATTGGACTCTCATTTTTATAAACCTTAAACTCAAGAAACGTTGCACAGGGACCTCTTGTGGGCAGAGGTGAAGCACTAAATGCGGTCAGGAAAGGTTTTTCCAACTTCTCAAGTTCTTTCCATGCACGCCGATTATCCGGGATTGCAGGGTTATCTGGTATCATTGGAACTAACGTAGGGAACTCTCTCGCTCCCTGCTTGTAGGATTCGTCAGGAAAAGGAGCTGCATAAGCCCTGTATTCCTCATCAGAGCATTCATTCAGCCAAAAACGCATAACCGCTCCAGGATCAAAATCCTCATAAGCATCACAGTGCTTGACCCAATAAAAGAAGCCCGGTCGACCATCTTTAGCGCTTAGAGCCTGTTTGGTGACCTCCTCAATAGGTAGGGCTGGCGTCTGATCTAAAAGTCTGCGTAACTCAGGTGTCTTTTCCTCAGGGATACCAGTTCCATCTCCCAGACCTGTGTTAGTCACTAAAATGCGCGCGAATCGTTCTGGCATATCCGCAACATTTCGCAACGCAATTGGTCCACCCCAGTCCTGGGCTATCAGATTGATATTTCTAAGATCCAGTCCTTCAATAAAGTTCCGTAACCATGCGACATGTCGAGAAAACGTATAGTCTGACCGCTTCGTCGGCTTATCCGATCGACCGAAACCAACAATGTCTGGAACAATAACTCTGAAGCCAGCCTCAGCGAGCGGCATAATCATTTTCCTAAAAGAGTAGCTCCAATTTGGTTGACCATGCATACAGAGTAAAGGCTCGCCATCAGGGGCTCCCTCATCGATATAATGCATTCTAATTGTTCCACCATCCTCGTCATCAATATTGATATAGTGGGGTTCGAACGGAAAATCAACGAGATCTCTAAATCTCTCGTCTGGAGTTCTAAGTACTTCCATAGATAACTCGCTTTATTTGTACACTGCTAACCAACAAGTATAGAACAATACCAATCTATTGAAGTCTATTAACAGATAGATGTAGATCAATAGATTCTTGTTATGCAGAGTTTGTTGTCCAAAATTTAGAAATGCATCTCGAAAAAATTTCTTACATGGTTTTTTAAATCATCAAGTGATAACTTACCGTTATTAGACTTCTGAACTGTACTAAATAAATAATAGTCAGAGGGATCCTAAGGAAGTGCACACAAAACATGTTCTAGCCCACTAGGGAAAAGAAACGGATATAAAAAGATGCCATCGAAAATGTTAGGAAAATCAACTTTATCCAAACGCAGAACTTCAATCTATTTTGCACTTTTCACTTCCGCTATCATTACGGGGTGCAACGATAATGCCTCCTCCGATAAACCGCTAAACTACAGTATGGCCTCAAAGGAAGTTACTCAAGTTATTCCTAAAAATCCTGATAAAAATGCCTATTTTGGTGACCTTCACGTTCACACCAGTTACTCATTCGACGCATTTCTCTTTGGAGTCAGGGCAGAACCAGATGACGCATACCGGTTTGCACAAGGCGCCAGTCTGGATCATGTCGGTGGTTTTGAGATGAAACTCAAGTCACCATTAGATTTTTTCTCTGTAACAGATCATGGAGTTATGTTGGGACACTACAGGGCCATGGCTGATCCAAACCATCCTTTATCAAATCATCCAGATGCTAGAATTGCCGCTCAGCCAAAGACACACAAAGAAAGGCAAAGGGCATTTGCCTTAGCAAGAGATTGGGTAACACCTAGCTCTCGGCAGGGAGAAATAAATGACTCAACGATTATTCAATCAAGCTGGGCAGAAATTGTTTCTAGCGCAAATCGACACAATAAGCCGGGAGAATTCACCGCCTTTATCGGGTATGAATACACCACCACCGGAGAGGTAGATCAAGCAAACCTGCATCGCAATGTAATCTTTGCTGGAGATAAAGCGCCACTATCGCCATTTTCTCGCCTTGATTCCGAAAACCCTGAAGATTTATGGCGGTGGATGGATCAGCTTCGCGATCAAGGAATCGATTCTATTGCGATACCCCACAACTCAAATGGTTCCAATGGTCAAATGTTCAGCCTGACTGATTTTTCGGGAAAAGATTTTACTCAAGAGTATTCAGACGTCCGGATGAGAAATGAACCATTGGTTGAAATCAGCCAAATTAAGGGAACATCAGAGACTCATCCTAAGCTATCGCCAGCGGACCAATGGGCTGATTTTGAGATTGAGCCTCGCATTGTAAGTTCGCCAAAAATCAGCAAAGTTAAAGGGAGCTACGTGCGAGATGCATATCTTGAAGGTCTAAAACTATCCTCGGAAAAAGGGTTTGATCCCTTCAGATTTGGTGTTGTCGGCTCCAGTGATTCCCACAACGGAAGCAGTGGCGGTACTGAGGACGATTATTTTCTTAAGGTTGGGATGCTTGATGCTAAAGCCGAGGATCGAGGCTCGCTGCCTAAGAAGGTTGATAGTGATGGTCAACGATATTATTCCAACACCGGCTTGGTGCACTTTGGAGCATCAGGGTTAGCTGGCGTTTGGGCTGAGAAAAATACTCGCGAAGCGATTTATGACAGCATGCGGCAGAAAGAGACTTTTGGCACCAGTGGTACCAGGATTAAATTACGTTTTTTTGCAGGCTATAAATTACCAAAGCTGCGAAGAACTGACTTTATTAGTGCAGCATACAAAGTAGGTGTCCCGATGGGAGGCCAACTTAACCAAAGACAGAACGAAATTCCAGAGTTTATTGTGTGGGCTACTCGTGATCCAAAAAGCGCCCCACTAGAGAGAGTCCAAATCATCAAAGGTTGGTTGAGTAGCACTGGCGTTCAGGAGCGAGTTTATGACGTGGCATGCGCTAACGGTATGAAGGTCAACCAAGCATCACACCGATGCCCTGAGGTTGCCCCCTCTGTAAATCTCGAAGATTGTAGCTATGATGAGCAAGCAGGCTCAGTAGAACTGAAAACTCGCTGGCAGGATCCTGGCTTTGATTCTAGTGAGCGGGCATTCTACTATGTTCGTGTTTTAGAATCGCCAATCTGTAGATGGTCTACTTGGGATGCTATCCGTGCTGGAGTAGATCCAAGAACTGACAAAGATCAAACAATTAAACCATTGGAAGGCGTTACACCAGTAGGCGATAAGGATATCCTTATTCAAGAGCGCGCTTGGTCATCCCCAATATGGTATCAACCAAGTTCTAGCGACTGATGCACCGCGAAGTGTGATCTATACCAGCCAGTGCATTCCCCTCTCAATGCACCACATCACTGAAAGCCCTCCTAATAGGTAAATAGATATCTGTCTTGAATACCTAATTAAATCCAAAGATGCACTTTTTGCCATAAACCAAAGAATAAAAATGAGTGCCATAAAACTCAACTGGCCGAGTTCTATTCCAATGTTAAAAGCGACAAGTGACAGAAAAATGCTCTCTTGAGGCAACCCAAATTCTAGTAAAGCCCCAGCAAAACCTAAGCCATGAAGTAATCCAAACCCGCCAGCTAATAGCCAAGGATGTCGCCAAAGATTTCCAACTTCACTATCTCTAGATAATTCAATAGCCAGGAAAAAAATACTCAAAGCGATGGCAAACTCAATCAGACCAGAGGACTCAGGTATGAAACCAAGAGTAATTATTGCAAGAGTAATACTGTGCCCAATGGTGAAAGCCGTAATCGTAAAAACAAGTTGTTTTACTCCAACAATAAGAAGCATCAACCCAAACACGAACATCAAATGATCGATCCCAGATAAAATATGAGCGAGTCCTAGTTTCGAATAGGCTGTAAGGACAGAAAAAATATCCATTCGGTGGGGAACTACAAACTTTGATTTTCCAACCGACAATACCTCTTGATAGCGACGGCTATCGCGGAGATTAACAATCACTACCGCTGAGGTTTGAGTATCTCCTAAACCCTTAACACCGATGGTCTTACCTGACAAACTTTGGTTAGCGAATCTACAACTTAGCAAAAAGTTACTCACTGTCGTAGCCGCTGCTGCTTGTACTCTAGTTTGTCGATCAGTTTCGCATGAGCTTGGCCACTCGGGAGTCAGCATTGGCAACCCATCTGGCCTGCTAGGAGTCTTCAAGACAGCACTATAGCGTGATCTTTCTTCAGTGACCTGTGGCAGTTCATTGATTTTTAAAAGCGAAGGTGCAAATTCGTGGCAGTATCCAAAGTCACTGACGATGCAAAACAAGGCAACTAAAAACCATGTTATTTTCATAAACGAATTTTGTATTGATTTCTCAATCCTTGGATAAACATTTCAAGTGCTTGGCCCTCACGTTCACTCATCGCTTCTGCCATAAGATGCTTGTAAGCTTCAGAAAAAGTTAAATCTCTACTCGGATTTATGCCGTCTATCCAAACGAAATGATCTCCAAAAGATGAAGCAATTGGACCCACCCAAACATTTTCCCGAACACGTTTAGAGACTAACTGGGAAACAAACTTACTATCAAACTGTCTCGACAGCTGCTCTGGACTATGATCAATAAATTGAGAGCCTGACAAGAAGGGATAACCTAATTCCCTAACATCATCAAAACTGACACGTGATAGATCAAAGGAGGCCGCGAAGGCGCTCTTCTCACTAACGCGATCCTTAGGAAAGTAGATATGCCTAATCGAATATCGAGCTGGTGATTTAAAAGCGGATTCTTGACGTCTAAACTCAGATAATAGCTCCTCATTTGTGGGAAGAGAGGGTGGATTTTGAGATAGGAACTGGCGCTCTAATTGCCGAACTAACCGCCTTCGTATCAGCTCATCAGTCTGATGCAACTGCATCTCCAAAGCCTGCTCGAAAATGGCATCATTAGAAGCTCCACTGTTCATTTCCAGGAATGACATAGTTCGGATTAATCGATTGTAAACAAACTCATCACTAAGATGCAGTCCATCGGCGAGAGCTCGCCTAAAGAGTATCTCTCGATCTAGCTCAGTTGTAACAAGAAATTTTTTTTGCTGTTGATTGGGAGGCCTGCCAGACTCAATTTCCCATTGATTTATCAATACAGCCATACGCTCTTGAGATACTGGACCAATGATTGGGAGTGGTGTTGGGAAAAATAATTGTTTTAAACAAAAAAGCATTAAACCCAAAATCAGAAAGTGGGTCAAAGGCTTATCGAAAAAACTCATTCTTTTGTGATCAAATTTAAAATATTAAAGAAATCATACTACTTATCAATATCCGCCATTGCCAGAAGGTTGTGTGATCTAAATGCTTCATATAACTTTAATGAGGGCGCCTTGACCTTTCTTGTCTGCAGATCAAAAAAAGCACCTTGACTAATGATTTTTGCCGATAGTTCACCCGCTTGATTATAAATTTCGAATATTCTTCGCCATTTCCGAAAATTAATAGACTCAGGAAGCAAGACAACCGAAATGGTAATTTCCTCGTCCACAAACACCTCTCGAAAAAATTCAATGTTCGATGAAAAAACAATTGGTGCCGTTTGCTCGGCGGAAAAACAGTCATTCAAACCTAGTTCTCGGTGTAAATCCTGCAGAACATCGATAGCAATCTTGTAGTAACTTGATTCTGAAACATGCTGATTGCAATCAATAAAATCTGGAGATACGACTCGCTTCTGAATTATCAAATTTTTCTCACAAATATTTTTCGAGAAATTTTCTGAGATCACCTAACGCGCCATCATACTCTCGAGATCCTGGAACTCTCAGATAAGCGCCATGAGGCAGCCCTTCAAATATATTTAGGTCAGCTGTAACTCCTGCTTCTCGCAATTTTCTATGCATCCGCACAGTATCGCTAAGTAAAACATCTCGGGTTCCGGCTATTAAATATGTCGGCGGGAAATCCGTTACGTCTCCATAGAGAGGAGATATCAAAGGATTCTTAGGATCAAAAGCACCAGCATAAACTTTGAATGCGGCCTGTAAAAGACCCTCCTTGGTGACCAATACATTATCTACATATTCATTTGTTATCCAGCTGTCTCCTGTAAATAGAAGGTCCACACTAGGTGTTCCCGCAAATAAAGCTCCCGGCAATTCAATATCCAAGCTCTTTAGTTTTAAAGTCGAGGAGAGCGCCAAGCCTCCTCCAGCTGAAGATCCACCCATTCCAATTCTAGAGGCTGGCAGTGTTTCATTAACCGCTTGATAGACAGTAATTATGTCATCTAAGGCTGCGGGAAAAGGTTGTGAAGTCGACAAAGTATAGTCGACAGATATAACGCTAATGCCTCCTGAGGACGAAATCATGGCGCCCTCTACAGCACTGAGGAGTCCTCCCATTTGAAAGTATCCTCCTCCGTGAATGTGGACAAATAATCGACCATCAAGTTTCGAGTTCAGATTCTGAGGGTTTATTCGATAAACACCTACGCCGTTTATTTTATCTTGAGAGATCTGAACGTTAAAAATAGTCTCAAGCATTTCCTCTGTTACTGGATTTTCCGCAGCAGTTTGGTCGGCCATCTTAATTAATTCATCAAGAAGATTGTCGCCAAAAAGTTGCCCTCTTCTCTCAAATTGAGATGACCCTATTTCCTCTATCGCAAGTCGCGTCTCGTCACTGAGACCTGATGCTGCCGTCAATTTTTTTTCTGGAACTATCCATAGATCTGGTACTGCCATATTTTCACCGACAAAAAAAAGACTAAATACAAAGACAAAAAACACATTTCTCATAGTAACCCCCAATCACTTAGAGTATGTCACTGAGTACTATTTTAAATCATTTCAATACCTTATGTTTCAACAAGTTCCACTTATTAATAACTATTATCTATTGACTAAGTTCAATCTATAAATAGACACACTTAAAATTTTACTTAATAGTGCCTTAAGCTAAATGTTAGATAATAAGCGCGATCCCACATAAAGCACAGAGTGTAATAAAAAATCATTCAATCAATCACAGTTGAGAGGATAACAATGGAATACATTAATGAGCTTAGGAAAACTGACCAACAGATCCAAGATCTTCTGAAAAAGGATGATGGAGGCCCTGTCTGTATGATTAACTTGTTGAAGTTCCGAGAAAAAGCAAAGTACGAAGATGGGCGAGAAACTGATTTAACAGGAGTTGAGGCCTACGGTCTCTATGGAAAACCAACTGGCGAGCTAATT
>CACLAG010000047.1:0-8416 GCA_902604945.1 uncultured SAR92 cluster bacterium
AAATTTAAGGTTGACCAAAGTCGTTCTGGATTAAACTTTTCCATGATCAAGAATTTTCCTAAAAATACAGAGGTTGAAGCAATTATTACTCTGAAAGGCGAGGCCACAGGAAATTTTATAAAGTCAGTTGTGCCAACTCCCGATGCAGTGACCGTTCGTCAACGTCATTCCTTCGTAAAACTCCCTGATGACGATTATAAGCCTCGGGTATTTGACCCTAGAGCTGGGTTTTCAGGTATTTCTTTTATGGACTTTGCAGCACCTATTGATAGGCCAATTATGAAAAGATTTATTGCGAGGCATAGGTTGCTTAAAAAAGATCCTGATGCAGAAATGTCTGAGCCAATCGATCCTATTATCTACTATCTTGATCGAGGAACGCCCGAACCGGTGAGATCAGCATTGCTAGAAGGCGGTAATTGGTGGAATCAAGCGTTTGAAGCTGCCGGATTTAAAAATGCCTTTCGAGTAGAGTTAGCACCGGAGGGTATGGATTTCTTAGATGTGAGATATAACGTAATTCAGTGGGTTCATCGTTCCACTCGGGGCTGGTCCTATGGAGCGAGTGTCAGAGATCCGAGAACTGGGGAGATATTAAAAGGACATGTATCACTTGGTTCTTTGAGAGTGCGGCAAGACTATTTAATCGCACAAGGCCTTTTACAACCTTTCGAAAAAGATAAACCGTCAGATAAAAGAATGCTCGAAATGGCACTAGCACGATTAAGACAATTATCTGCCCATGAGATTGGTCATACTATTGGCTTGTCTCATAACTTCAGTTCCTCTGCCGCAGGGAGATCATCGGTGATGGACTATCCACATCCTTTTATTACAGGTAATTCTGAAAAGTTAGATTTTAGTAATGCTTATGACGATAAAATTGGAGCATGGGATAAATGGGCTATCACTTATGGGTATGGTTATCCAAGAGATGGGCAGGACGAAGTGGTTTTTTTGAATCATACCTTGGAACAGACATACAACGAGGGATATGAATTCATAAGTGATTCTGATGCTAGGGATTTAAGTGGCGTTCATCCTAGAGCTCATCTTTGGGATAATGGTAATTCAGCATCAGATGAGTTGATTAGACTCCTTGAGTTGCGTAAGGCACGGATGCAGACTTTTAATGTCAATGCAATTCGCACAGGAGTTCCTGAATCAATGCTGGAGGAAATTTTTGTTCCGCTTTATCTAATGCATCGATATCAATTGGAAGCAACCGCTAAACTTATCGGAGGAGTAAACTTTAGCTATAAAGTCAAGGGAGATAATCAATCCAAACATAGTTGGGTTGAGGCAAATATACAGAAAAAAGCATTGGATGCTCTTATTTTAGCTATAGGTGCAGATCAATTGAAGGTTCCTCCTCATGTGATTGAATTAATACCACCAAGACCTTTTGGTTATAATCGAAGTCGAGAGACTTTTGAGTCTAGGTTAGGACCTATTTTCGATCCAATTGCACCTGCTGAAAATATTGTCGACCTGGTTTTTCGACTTCTTTTAGAGGATGGTCGAGCTAATAGAATTCATACTCAGCATCTACAAAATCCAAATCTTTTAAGTTTAAAAAACATTCTTACCTTTTTTCAAAAATCGATATTTTCTGCATCTGTTTCGACTGGAATCGAAGAAGAGTTGCAGATTATGGTCGGGTCAAAGTGGGTGGATCATCTTATGATGTTAGCTAAAAACCCAAGTGCAGCCGAGTCAGTTAGAGCAATAAGTCGAGCTCACCTAAAATTATTGCAAGATACTCTGTCTGGAAATAATTCTGAAAAGGGTGCGAATACAACCATTGCCTCGGAATCATCAATTTATATTAGAGAAAAAATTGAATCCTTTTTCGATAATCCTCTCGAGCTTGAACAACAGAGAATAATGAAAGTACCGGATGGGTCACCGATTGGAATGGACAGTATGTCGTGTGACTTTGATTACTGAAAGATTTATATCGTCAAGAGACTAATCAGAGACCTATTCCTCTTTTTTGTAACGCCATAAAATTAGCGATCAGTAGTGATAACGCGACAAATCGTAGTGCTATCATTGCTAATGAAGCCATAGATAAATCTTGTATGTTGTCTATTATATACATCTCAAAATCACTCCAAATTAAACAAGAAACGATAACGATAGTGAAAGCATTGAATTGAGCGAACAATATTTGTGTATGAAAAGAGAGAAAATAAATACTCCCAACAACCATGAAAAGAAAAATCCGCATGTAGAGTAAGAAATTCGTTGTCTCGTACGGCAAAATTTTGCTTTCATACTTGGACACCATGTGATATTCAGGGAAAAAAGAGACGACGATTATTCTAATAAGCCATATTGCGACTATTAGAGCAATTCTGATTAGGAAGCCGGATTCGTGAGCTTCGCTATCTATTTGGCTATCTTCGCTATTGAAGAGCGCATCCATTTCGGCGCTCGTAATCTTTGATCGATGTATCATAAAATTACGCCCAATTGGGCGAGAATTATATTTTGGGTGGTATTCAGATGTCAAATTTGTTACAAAAATATTAAGATAAAAAAATTATATAGTTTAAAATATTTATTAGTGAAAGTTGCATTAAATCTGCAATTTCATGAGAAAACTTGGTAGCTACGGGTGGACTTGAACCACCGACCTCAGCATTATGAATGCTGCGCTCTAACCAGCTGAGCTACGTAGCCACAATCTTTTACATGGATTCCGATCGCGGAAAGTTACACTCGCGCGTAGTCCCAGTCAAGTGCTTGTTAATTAATTTATTCCTAGATGTCAGTCTCCCTCACACTAAATTAATACTTTAAGCAGAGTGATTAGGTTACTCATTAATAATTAAACTATAATTATTGATGAAATGATTTTAGGAAAATGCATTGAATCAAGGTAAATTCCAAATAGAGGTTGAAGCAGGTGGTTTTTACAAAGACCTGAACAGAGTAGTTGCGCTTACTCCCAAAATTCTCATTTGTATGATGATTCTATGGGTCGGAATCTATCCCATAGAGGCCGGCTCATTTTTAATGGAGATGCAATTATGGTCAACGCAAGCCCTCGGTGCTTGGTATATCTACGCAACAGCATTTTTTATGATTGCATGCTTATTGCTAGCAATTTTCCCTAGGACAGGGAACATAAAGCTTGGGGTTCAAAGTGACAAGCCAGAATTCAACACCTTTACTTGGCTGTCTATGATGTTTGGGGCAGGGATAGGCATTGGCATGTTGACTTACTCTACCGCAGAGCCAATATTCCATCTATCTCAAAATCCAGACACTATAAGGGGTATAAGTAGTTCTTTGAATGCAGATAATGTAAGAAATGCTTTCAAATGGACGCTTCTTCATAATGGACTAACTGCCTGGGCTTGCTACGGAGTTGTTGGAATATCGCTTGCGTATATGTCATATAAAAAGGGTTTACCATTGTCGGTTAGAAGTGTTTTGCAGCCACTTTTCGGTAAATATTTATCGGGCGGATTAGGGCACACTATAGATATAGTGGCCATCTTGGCGACTATTGTCGGATTGAGTGTAACTATTGGTTATGGAGTTTCTCAGTTCGCGTCTGGATTATTCAATATCACTCAATTTGATTGGTTAGTAGGAGAAAATTCTCAGCCAACTATTGGAGCTCAGTTATTGGGATTGCTGTTGATTATTGGAGCGTCTTGTTTGTCGGCAATGTCTGGACTTCATAAGGGTATTAAGTGGCTGTCTAATGTAAACATGATTTTATCTTTGGTTTTAATTTTGTTCTTCATGTTGTTCGGTGCATCATTATTTGCATTTAAAACATTCTTTATCACTATTTATGATTATTTGCTGGCGCTTCCTGAAATGTCTTTTACGGTATGGAACTCGAATGATTCTGAGTTAATTGGCAAACTGCAATCATGGCAGAGCTCTTGGACAATTTTTTATTGGGCTTGGTGGATTGCTTTTGCACCTTTTGTTGGAATTTTTTTAGCGAGAGTTTCTAAAGGAAGAACCATTAGAGAGTATGTCTTCGGAGCAATAATTGTCCCCTCGTTAATTTGTTTAGTGTGGTTTGCTTTTATTGGAGGCACAGCGATTGATCTTGAGCTCTCAGGAGAGGCTCAGGGGTCAATCATTAATACTGATATTTCGAATCAGTTATTTGCAACGGTAAATTTGATTACATTGGAGGGTTTTGCGGCGACGTTGTCGGTGATCATCGTTATTTTACTTTTAACTTTTCTAATTACTTCGGCTGACTCAGGCATATTGATTATAAATACATTAGCTTCTGGGGGAAGCAGTGATCGTAGGGAAGTTAAACATATTATTGTTTGGGGTGTTATTTTTGCGTCATTAATTGGAACACTACTTTTTGCGGGCGGCATGGATGCATTGAGATCAGTAATGATTATTGGCGCGCTGCCTTTCTCCATCGTGATGGTTTTGATGGGGATATCATTCTTAAAAACTTGCCTCGAAGATAAGGATTTATAGAGTTGCGAAGTTAAGTTACGCCAAACTTTTCATCTCTGTCATATAGCCTCGAAGTTTTTTCCCAACTATTTCTACCGGATGATTTCTTATTGATTCATTTACACTGATTAGTTTTTGATTATCCACGCCTGACAAACAGTCTGATATTCCATGACCGATATCTTCGAGTGATAGTTTACTTACAAAGTTCTTTAGTAACGGAATAGCAGCATGAGTGAAAAGATAATTACCGTACTCAGCAGTATCTGAAATAACTACATTCATTTCATATAATTTATTTCTCGCCACGCAATTCGCGATTAATGGAGTTTCATGCAGAGATTCATAATACGCTGACTCCTCAATTATGCCCGCCGCTACCATGGTATCGAACGCAAGCTCAACTCCAGCTTTCACCATCGCTATCAAGAAAATTCCTTTATCATAATATTCTTGCTCGGTTATATGCTCATCACAATCAGGAGCGAGCTCAAAGCTTGTTTTTGCTGTTTCTTCTCTCCACATGAGGAGATTATTATCATCATTATCCCAATCAATCATCATTGTTTTAGAAAATTCACCTTCAATAATTTCATCCATATGTTTTTGAAAAAGAGGTGCCAAGATTTGTTTTAGTTCTTCTGAAAGGACAGATGCTCTTATTTTTGAAGGATTTGGGAGTCGATCCATCATATTTGTTATTCCACCATGTTTTAGTCCTTCGGTAATGGTCTCGAGTCCATATTGAATGAGTTTGCGCGAGTATCCTGGTTCCATACCTAAATGTATTAAGTGCTTATGCCCAAGTATTGCAGAGGTCTGAAGCATGCCGCACAGAATAGTTTGCTCTCCCATTAAGTCAGATTTGACTTCGGCTATGAAGGATGACTCCAAGACACCTGCTTTATCTCCACCCGTTGCACTAGCGTAAGCTTTGGCAATTTCTAATCCATTTCTATTTGGATCATTTTCAGGATGTACTGCTATTAAAGTTGGTACACCAAAACCACGTTTGTATTCTTCTCTGACCTCTGTGCCTGGACATTTCGGAGCCACCATAATAACGGTGATATCCTCACGTATTTTCATCCCCTCTTCGACGATATTAAATCCATGCGAATAGGCCAGTGAAGATCCTTTTTTCATAAGATGCATGAAAGAAGAAACAGCCGCAGTATGCTGTTTATCGGGTGTTAAATTCAAAACGAGATCTGCCTTAGGAACAAACTCTTCTGGGGTACCAACATCGAAGCCATTTTCAGTAGCAGATAAAAATGATTGCCTTTTTTCTTTAATCGCTTGATCTCGAAGAGCATAAGATATCTTCAAGCCGGAGTCTCTCATGTTCAAACCCTGATTAAGCCCTTGAGCACCACATCCAATGATCACAACTTCCCATCCCTTGAGTAAATCACAGCCCCTCGAAAATTCTTCTTTGGCCATAAAACGACATTTGCCCAGCTGTGCTAGCTTTTCCCTCAGGGGCAGGGTATTAAAATAATTTTCCATAAAATCCTCTTTTATATTGCGAATCCAACAGCTTGAGCCTTATCGGGCCTGTGATTATAAACAAAAGGTGTCGACCTACAAAATGGTACTTTAAAAGCATGTTAATTTTTCGCGGTTGATGTGATGATTGAACCTGTAACTACAAAAAATGCGCCCAATATTACAGTTAAAGTCAATGGCTCGGGGATTAGCACTGTAACTGGAGAAATCTGGACAAAAACTAGGGTTATAAGAGGTGTTGTGGCAAGTATAGCGCTCACCCGTGATGCCTCGATATGGGTAAGTGCCTCTGAAAAACTTCCATAAGCGACTAGAGTATTCAATCCACAAAAAATTACGAGAAGCCATTGGAAAGTTGTGAGATTTACAAGACTCTCAAATGTTGAAAGTGGCAAGAAGAATAAGACACCTATCCAGTAGAATACAACCATCGTTTCTTGAGCTGAGAAATCCTTTAAGAGATTTTTTTGATAGATCGCGTAAAATACCCAAGTTAATGCAGCAGCTAAAAGTATCATTAATCCTGATCCGTATGTGTTTAATTCAGTGAAAACATCCTCATACCGTGGACTAAAAAACATTATTAAGCCTGAAATGAAGATAATTAAACCTAGCCATTGCATTTTGGAAAACCTTTCCTTAAATAAAAAAACTCCAGCAAGCAGTAAACATACAGGAGCTACTTGCATCATTACTTGAGCCGCCTCAGCAGAGGTTTTATTCAGTCCAAAGATATAGAGAGCATAGTTGATGCATAAGAGCACGCCAGCGATGCTAAATTGCAGAATAATTTTTTTTTCAAAATATTTTTTTCTATGTTTAAGCTTTCCTTTGAAGATGAGAGCAGGAGTAAGAATTACAGCGGCAATTAAAAATCTAAAGAAAGTAGTCGTAAATGGATCTATTGTTACCAGAACACCAATTAAAGCAATAGGAAGAATACCCCACAAAAATGCAGTAGTGGTTGCATAAAAAAGCCCCTTTTGCTTATTCCGTGTCATCGTATTTATAGGCGCAAGGCACTAAACATTAAATCTGAAATGAATTAAATCGCCATCCTGGACAGTATACTCTTTCCCCTCCAGTCTCCATTTACCAGCATCTTTTGAGCCCTGTTCACCGCTAAATTTAATATAGTCTTCATAGCTAATGACTTCAGCTCGGATAAAACCTTTTTCGAAGTCAGTATGAATCTTCCCAGCCGCTTGGGGTGCACTAGATTCTTTTTTTACAGTCCAAGCTCTAAGTTCATTCGGCCCCGCAGTGAAGTATGTATGCAGATTAAGGATTTCATACCCAGTTGTGATAACCTTGTTTAAGCCAGGCTCGGATAGACCCATCATATCTAAAAATTCATTTCTTTCAATTTCGGAAAATTCGGCTATTTCTGCCTCTATTTTATTGCATATCGGAATGACCAAAGATTTTTCATTTGAGGCTAAATTAATTAGTGAAGAGAGGTGAGGATTGTTATCAAATCCATCCTCTTTTACATTCGCGATATAAAAAACAGGTTTTAGGGTCAAGAGATTTAGTGCCTTGAGAGCGACTTTATCAAGCTCACTAAGTTCAATAGATCTTAAAGGTTTTCCATTGTTTAGATGAGATGAGATGCGGTCAACAATACCGTCTAATAATATTGCATCTTTATCTCCTGCTTTCATAGATTTTGCGATTCTCTTTTTGGTATTTTCCAAGGTTTGAAGATCAGCCAAAGCAAGCTCTGTATTAATTATATCAATATCATTGATTGGATCTACTTTGTGATGGACATGGATTATATTTTCATCGTCAAAGCACCTTACAACATGTGCTATTGCATCGGTTTCTCTAATATTGGCTAAAAATTTATTCCCAAGGCCCTCTCCGTTAGATGCTCCACCAACTAAACCAGCGATATCAACGAATTCCATTATTGCTGGAATTATTTTCTTAGGATTTACTATAGATGCTATTTCGCTGAGCCGTTGATCTGGAACAGAAACCAAGCCAGTGTTTGGTTCTATAGTACAGAAGGGGAAGTTTTCCGCACTAATATTTGATTGTGTTAAAGCATTAAAAAGAGTCGACTTTCCCACATTCGGGAGTCCTACGATGCCACATTTGAAACCCATCTAGGAAATCACCTTTTTTTAGTATGAAGATTAAGGAGTGCTTTATCCCATTGATCATCAATTAATAGAGGAATTGTTTCTATTGCATTTTTACAAATGTTTAATATCTCCTCTTTTTCGGATGCCAAAGGTGAATTCAGGACATAATTCGTAACTTTTGATGAATCGCCAGGATGTCCTATTCCAATTCTGAGCCTCCTAAAACCACTCTCATTTCCAAGTGACGAAATAATATCTCGAAGACCATTATGCCCTCCATGACCGCCGCCGATTTTGTATCGAGCTACACCAGACGCAATATCTAAATCATCATGTGCCACTAAGATAGAGAGAGCATC
>CACLAG010000048.1:0-7538 GCA_902604945.1 uncultured SAR92 cluster bacterium
ATAATGACAGGAATATTCGAATTTTTCTCATGGATCTTGGAAAGTAGCTCTAATCCGTCAATACCAGGCATACGAATGTCTGAAATGATGACATCCGGAAATGAAAATTCTAAAGATCTTAAAAGCTCATCACCACTTTCAAAGGCCTTAACATGCATATCACCCTTGACTAGAGCTTTCTCCATAACCCACCTGAGCGAGCGATCATCCTCTGCTATCCAAATAACCGATTCATGATTCATTTTATTCTCCTAGCGGCAGGTAAATAGAAAATATGGTGTCTCCTGGTTCTGATGAGCACTCTATCGCTCCCTTATGCCTTGTTATTGCGGTCTGAGCAATAGTCAGTCCAAGACCTGTGCCACCACTTCGCTTACTAACTAGAGGAAAGAAAATCTGGTCTGTCATATCTTGAGAGACACCCGGCCCATTATCAATAATGTCCAAACGACAAACAAAACGATACCTATTATCTAAAATCGTGTAATTCCTTTCTACTCTTGTTTTTATTTTAATTTGTGGATCTATAACATCGCACTCAAACACGGCTTGCAGAGCATTTCGTGCAATATTCAATACCGCTTGTATCAGTTGTGATTTGTCACCATGAAGCTCTGGTATACTCGGATCGTAATCTCTGACAAACATAAATTTACCTTGTGTTTCCGCCTCAAGAAGACTCGCAACATGCTCGGTAACCTCATGTATGTTCACCCTTCGGTATTTGAGTGTGTGGTGTGGCTCCAATAACCTATCGACCAAATCCTTCAATCGATCAGTTTCCGTAGTAATTATTTTTGTTAACTCTCGACACTCCTCATCCATACCAAACTGAATTATCTCTTGATCCAAAAGTTGAGCTGCACCGCGAATACCGCCAAGAGGATTTTTAATCTCATGTGCCAAACCCCTCACAAGATTCTTAGACGTATCCTGAGCGGACAAAAGAGCATGCTCTCTGTTTATTCTTACAAAATGATCAATAGGGTGCATTTCGATCAAAAGTTTTTTACTTTGGTTAACTTCAACCGGCGTAAAAAAACAATCTACTTTTGATGCTTTTCCTGATAGCTTCGAGCTTATCTTTTCATGACGTCTCGTGTGAGGTGTACCTGAGTCTAATAAGTCCGACAAAGTCTTGCTACATCCCACCTTGTCCTCTAGTAACTCGAAGACAGAAATAGAACATAATTTCGATCTTGCAATTTGAAACAGAGACTCCGCTGCTGAATTTGCATAAGATATAGATAAATCAAGATCAGTAAGAAAGACCGCACCGTTTAAATTATCGAGCAGAGTCTCGTGCACATTATTTATTTTTGTAAGCATCGTTTCTTCAGTTGGTTGCATGGCAATCACTTAATTTTCAAGGCCAGCATAATAGCTGTAAGAACAACCCTCAAAATCAAGGCGCACCTTTTTAGTGCATAAAGGACATTATGCACTAAAAAACTACTTTTACGAAACAAACTATCGCAACATTATGCAAGGCTAAAGCCGCGCATCTTGTGTTTGATAATTACAAAGCTTCTTTTGTGGTTTTGATGATGGCCGCAGCAACTTTGTAAGGATCTGCATTAGAAGCTGTTCTTCTATCTTCAAGTCTGCCTTTCCAACCATTTTCCACAGTACCAACAGGAATTCTGATCGAAGCTCCTCGATCTGAAACACCATAACTAAATTGATCATAGGCTTGTGTTTCATGCTCCCCTGTAAGCCTCTGTTCATTGTAGGCGCCATAGACACTCATGTGCCGGTCGATATGCTTACCGAAGTTGTCACAAATGCTATTGAAAACAGATTCATCTCCACAAGTCCTCATAACCTCATTTGAAAAATTAGCATGCATTCCTGAGCCATTCCAATCTAACTTCCCAAACGGCTTAGGATGGTAATCAATCGAGAAGCCATACTTCTCACCCGTCCTTTCTAAGATATATCGAGCAACCCAGGTTTCATCGCCGGCTGCTTTTGCGCCTTTCGCAAATACCTGAAATTCCCATTGTCCTGCAGCGACCTCAGCATTTATTCCTTCAACATTAATTCCTGCCTCAAGACACAGATCCAAATGCTCTTCAACACATCCTCTACCATGGGCATTTGAAGCTCCAACCGAGCAGTAGTAAGGTCCTTGAGGCCCTGGATAACCATTTGTAGGAAAGCCGGGAGGAAGCTTAGTATCAACATCCATCAAGAAATATTCCTGCTCAAATCCAAACCAAAAATCATTATCATCATCATCAATGGTTGATCGACCATTACTCGCGTGTGGAGTTCCATCAGCATTCAAAACTTCTGTCATAACTAAGTATGCATTGACTCTGTCAGGATCTGGGAAGATAGCGACGGGCTTCAGCAGACAATCAGATGCATTACCTGGCGCCTGTTCAGTCGAGCTCCCATCAAAGGACCACATCGGGCACTCTTCCAAGGTTCCCCCAAAATCAGATTCAATTCTTGTTTTGCTTCTTAAACTTTGAGTTGGCTCGTAACCATCCAACCAAATATATTCTAGTTTTGTCTTCATTATTTTATTGCTCCATTTACATCGTTAATCTAGTGTTTAGAATTAGCCCGGTGACCAAAGTCAGAATTTTGTATACTTTTTCAGATTCGATTGGGCAGCAGCTGATGTGTACATACACATGGTTTAAATAGGTGCAATTGCCATGCCAATCAACTATTAATTGCAGTCAAAGAAAGGTGACAATAAAATCAATGAGTTACGTTTTAGAATGTGAGAGCATAATTCAACGCGTGATTTATATTGGTGCAATTTGGAGCAAAGCGCATTAAATTAGTGCGTAAATTAGGTGGTTTAAATGACGGAAAATCTAAACTTTCAATGCTTCAACCTAAAAGAATTAAGGGATTCGAATTTTAAATACTCCGAGATAAAGATTATTGATTTGCGTCATCCTGAAGAAACTGCGATCTCACAACTTAAGATAACAGAGTTTGAGGTTATTAATATTCCCTATTTTGCTTTGAGAAAAAGTTTAAAGATTTTGGATAGGAATGTGCACTACGCTCTTTACTGCAAAGATGGAATTATGAGTAAGCTACAATCAGCTATTCTCAACGAATCTGGATTTCAAAATATTTCTATACTCGTCCTTGAGTAGGTGAAAACTTATAGCAGCTTGGCTCATGGTCATCCACTAAGCCCATCGCCTGCATAAATGCATAACATATTGTAGGGCCAAAAAATTTAAAGCCTTTCTTCCGCATATCCTGACTAATTAATGAAGAGAGACTCGTTGAAGCAGGAGCAAAATTATCTTTTGACCAGTCTCTTTTAATAGGTTTGTAATTCACAAAGCCCCAGATGTAATTACTAAAACTTCCATGAGTTAAAACAATGTTTTTAAAAGCAATAGCGTTAGTAATAGCACTTTTTATTTTCAACTTATTCCTCACAATACCTGGATTATTTAGTAACCTTTCGAGATCAGAACTATCATATAGAGACACTTTATCGTAGTTGAAATTATCGAAAGCTTTTTTATATGCTTCTCGCTTATTCAAGATAGTAACCCAAGAGAGGCCTGCCTGAGCGCCCTCCAGAACAATAAATTCAAACAGCTTTCTATCATCACGGCATGGAACACCCCATTCTTTATCGTGATAATCGACATAAAGCTTGGATTTAAGATCACACCAAGCGCATCTTTTCAGTTCCATCATACTCTACATTCTCTCTCAGAATTAGATATACATACAATGAATCGTTAAGATAATATATGGAGAGTTCCAATGACAAAATACTTATGAAAAAACTCTTCCCTGCAATAAGACCGTATCAAACTCATTCTTTGTCAGTTGATACAATTCATAACCTTTATATTGAAGAGTCTGGTAACCCCTCGGGAATACCAATTGTTTTTATTCATGGCGGCCCTGGAGGGGGAACTCGAACTTCAGATAGATGTTTCTTTGATCCGGAGAAATACAGAATCATTCTTTTTGATCAACGAGGCTGTGGTAAATCAACACCTCATGCCGAATTAAAAAATAATAACACCAAAAATCTTCTTTCAGACATCGAGGCAATAAGGCAAATGCTCAGAATCGAGCGATGGGCTGTATTTGGAGGCTCATGGGGATCCACTCTCAGTCTTGTTTATGCGCAGCATTATCCCAATCGGGTAAAAGCTTTGATCTTGAGAGGTATTTTCTTATGCAGAGAACATGACATTTCGTGGTTTTATCAAGATGGGGTGGCAAATATTTATCCAGATTATTGGGAAGATTATGTATCAATAATTCCTGAAAATGAAAGAGGCGATATCTTAACCTCATTTCACAAAAGGTTAACTGGAACAAATGAAATTGAACAAATGGCAGCTGCAAAAGCCTGGTCACTTCTTGAGGGACGTTGCGCCACTCTCAAACCAAATAAAGACTTTGCATCGCAGTTTGAAGCTCCCCATATGGCCCTATCGATGGCAAGAATTGAGGCTCACTATTTCGTGAACAATGCATTCTTAAAACCCAATGAAATTGAAAATAATATTCCTAAAATTCGCCATATTCCATGCACGATTGTGCATGGCAGATATGATATGGTTTGCCCAATCTACCAAGCTTTTGATCTATACAAAGCCTGGCCAGAGGCCATTTTTAAAATTGTCTCTGATGCCGGACACTCATCTAGCGAGCCTAGAATAATCCATGAATTAATTGAAGCGACTGAACATCTTGCAATCTCTATCGGAAAAGAATGACTTATAAATGCGAGGTCTAATACAAAGAGTAAATTCAGCATCAGTGACAATAGGCGACAGCGTTATTGCCAGCATTGATTCGGGACTACTTCTGTTTTTAGGAATCGAGAAGAATGATTGTGAGCATAAGGCAGAGAAGCTTCTTAATAAAGTTTTAAAATATAGAGTTTTTGCAGACTCGGCGGGCAAGATGAATCAATGCTTGTTAGACAAAGACGGTGACCTGCTTGTCGTTTCACAATTTACGCTCGCAGCATCAACGGATAAAGGTCTTCGACCTAGTTTTACTTCTGCAGCCTCGACTGAAAAAGCAAAACAAATATATGATCACTTTTTAACTAGTTGCGATAAAGCATATCCAAAATTTAAAAGTGGAATCTTTGGAGAAGATATGCAGGTTGCTCTGGTTAACGATGGGCCTGTAACATTTTTATTACACGCCTGAGGGATTCCCTAATCTATTTTATCGGCAATTATCTCCCGCAAACCAGAAAAATCACCATTAGACATAATCACAATATTGGCAATCTGCTCTTTTATTCTATTCAAAGTTGTTAAAATCCCCTGAATGCTTTTTTCGATAAATATTTTATCTGTCATCTCTCCCAAACTATTTTCTATAGACCAGTTTAATTCAGAATCCTCAAACCAAATGACAAAGTCTGCACTTAAAAGGGAGGAAATTAGATTTTTATTATGAAATCCAGATTTCATTGTTCTCGATCTTGGCTCAATCACCGCAATGATCTGTTCACCCCCAACTTTCTTTCTGAGGGAGTCTAAAGTCGAAAATATTTCTGTAGGGTGATGCGCAAAATCATCATAGATATTGATATCACCTTTCTTTGCAATGAGCTCCATTCTGCGTTTGACACCTTTGAAGGTATTAAGCGCATTTGAAATTTGTTGTGAGTTCACTCCAAGTAGGCTTGATGCGATGCTTGCGGATATAGCATTTTTAACATTATGCTCGCCAAAGTTACTCCATTTTACTTTTGTATTCTTACATTTAGACACTGAGGCAGATCTATCCACGATCGTAAACTCTGATCCATGTTTATTACCAAGAATATACTGCCACTCAGATTGCATTTTCGCTGAATAGCCTATTTTTTTGCTCCAACATCCTAGGTCCATCATATCCGATATATTGCTATCTTCAGCATTAAAAACTATGTTTCCATTACTGGGTAACGTTCTCAAAAGATGATGAAACTGTTTTTTTATCTCTTCTAAATTATCAAAAATATCGGCATGATCAAACTCTAGGTTATTGATAATCAAAGTATCAGGTGAATAATGAATGAACTTAGATCTCTTGTCGAAGAAAGCAGTGTCGTACTCATCTGCCTCAATCACAAAGTAATTACTATCGCCTAAACTAGCTGAAATGCCAAAATTCTGAGTTATTCCGCCAATTAAAAAACCAGGCTTATATCCGGCCTCTATCAATATATGCGTAAGCATACTGGCAGTCGTAGTCTTTCCATGAGTCCCCGAAACTGCTAATACAAATTTGCTCTTCAATACATTTTCATACATCCACTGAGGACCAGAGATGTATGGGATTTTAGAGTTAAGAATATATTCTACGCAATCATTGCCTCTCGACATTGCGTTACCGATTATCACCAAATCGATATCAGATGGAAGATTATTTGGGTCATAGCCCTCTGACAACTTTATACCGAAGCTACCAAGTTGGTCACTCATCGGCGGGTATATATTCTGATCACTCCCCGTTACCCTATGCCCAAGACCTTGTGCTAGCGCAGCAATGCTGCACATGAAAGTCCCACATATTCCTAAAATATGGATATGCATAGGTCAGTCAAAAGTTAGTATTAGATACATATGAACACAAATTCCAATGTAATTCATTGATTTAATTTAGTTGGTTCAACAAACACGATTAAACTTTCCTCCCTCTAAAAATCCTTTAATATTGCCTGCTACCTGCTCGACTAGCCTTTGTCTCGACTCCTTTGAAATCCAAGCTGTGTGTGGCGTAACAATTAAATTAGGCACTCTTTCATCCAAAAGAATATTACCGTTGATTGGAGGCTCTTCACTTAATACATCTAGTCCCGCTCCGGCAATCTCTCCATTAATAAGTGCTTCATGGAG
This sequence comes from uncultured SAR92 cluster bacterium, assembly GCA_902604945.1. Lineage (GTDB taxonomy): Bacteria > Pseudomonadota > Gammaproteobacteria > Pseudomonadales > Porticoccaceae > AAA300-D14. Next base: position 6,855 of record CACLAG010000048.1, read on the forward strand.
ACTTTTTTCATTAATCAATTTACCTCGGGCAGTGTTAATTAAAATAGAGCTCGATTTCATAAGCTTCAGCTCTCTCTGATCAATCAGATTAATGGTATCTTCTGTCAGGGGACAGTGAAGACTTAAAACATCACTTTCTTTTAACAAATCATCAAAATCAATCCTATCGTTTTGAAAAGAATGCTTTGTGTTTTTCAATGCTGCATATCTGACTTTCATGCCAAATACCGGAGCAACGGAAGCTACTCCTTGCCCCAACTCTCCAGCACCAACTATCCCTATAGTTTTTCCTGATAACTCTTGAACAGGATAATCAATGACGCAAAATGAATCACTTTTCTGCCATCGGCCATTCATAGAGGCCTTCGAGTATCCAAGGAGTTTTGTAGTCAGCGCTAAAATGAGCGCCCAGGTATGTTGGACGACTGATCGAGTTCCATAACCCACGGCGTTAGAAACAGAAACACCGCATTCAGCCGCGGCATCAAGATCTATAATATTTGTACCTGTAGCAAATAAGCCAATAAACTTTAAATCTTTTGCGTGGTTGAGATTCTCTCGTGTCAAGACAACCTTATTTGTTAAAACAACATGGGCATTTTTAATTAGACCACTAACGTCACTCACAGAGCTATTACCATAGATTTCCCATTCAATGGGAAGACTAAATAAAGCAGAGGTGTC
>CACLAG010000049.1:0-7515 GCA_902604945.1 uncultured SAR92 cluster bacterium
CCTGTCAATTACATGCAAACGCCATACAAAAGGCTAAATATTTTTGGTGAAGCTGATTTTGATATCAATGAGACGACCTCACTTAGGTCTGAGTTCAGAGCTAACCAAAGAACTTCAGCACAAGAACTAGCGCCAATGCCTTATAACTCTCCTACCGATCCAAATTATCAAGGTGGGCTGTCGGCTGATAACTATTATTGGAACAACGCTTATCAAGCATACATTGCCGCAAATCCTGACTCTGGACTTAGCTCTGAAACGCCGGCAGTGACAGACCTGCGGAGAAGAATGCTCGAAACTCCAAGACGGTTTGAGCAAGAAATAACGCAGATTCAATTTACGACTGAGTTGACAGGAGAAACTGGATATGGGGACTGGGGATACACTGCATATTTCAATACTGGCTATAGAGAGCGACTCGACACAGATTATGGACAATTCTTCGGTTCTTACCTCACACTTGCTATGGGTCCATCTGCAGATCTTGACGGTGATGGAACTCCCGAATGCTACACAGACATAAACGATCCGAGCACTCTGGTTCCTGGATGTGTACCAGTTAATTTTGTTGGTGGACCGATGACTTTCACTGATGAAATGCTAGATTATGTAGGCATTGTTCTAACCGACACAATTCACTCTGAACAACAGCAGTACGGCTTTAGTTTTGAAGGCACAGTCATGGAACTACCAGCTGGCGATATGAAGGCTGCTTTCGGATACGAGTACAGGGAAGAAGAGTACAACTTCAGACCTGATGGGGCTAAAGTCAAACGTCAAGTAACCGGTAACAAGGGTGCGGGCACCGAGGGTGAGTATGATGTTTCCTCTTTTTATGGAGAAGCCCTAATTCCATTGTTTGATAATGGAATGCAAAGCGTAAATCTCGAGGCAGGTTTCAGATCAGATGATTTCTCAACGTTTGGTTCAAACACGAGCATTATGGCGAAAATAGATGCAACGCTGATGGAAGGCTTGAGATTAAGAGCAACCTATAGTGATGTTTATAGAGCGCCAGGTGTATACGACTTATATGCCGGAGCCGCAGATAGCTTCCCAACATATAATGATCCATGTAATGCCACAAACTTTGCGAACTCGCCTGGTTGTGCACAAATCGCACCTCAACTTGACTCGCAAGTCTTAGCAACAATTGGTGGTAACCCAGGACTTCAACCAGAACAAGGAGATACCTTTACTGCAGGGCTTGTATACTCAACTGTCGTAAACGATATTGATATGAATGTTACTCTTGATTACTACCAGCTAAACGGTAGTGATGTAATATCTAGCTTGGGCGTTGATTATATTTTAAATGCTTGTTACGTTGACTTAAGTCAACCTGCATGTGACTTAGTTACGCGTCGAGCTGATTATTCTGTAGCCAACGTACTAAATGCTGCACTTAATGTTGCAGAATTTATGGCCGATGGTATTGATTTCCAATTCGATATGTCTATGGACTATCTCGATGGAGTGATTACTGGTGACATTCTTTGGTCACATCAACTAGGTAATGAGCGCGTGGCGTTTCCAGGTGATGAGGTTAACGACTTAACGGGTCGATATGTTGGGGAGATGTATGCGGAAGACAAAATCTCCTACAAAGTTGCATATATGAAAGATGATTGGTCGGTAAGCTATCTTGGAGAGTACATTAGCGGCGTTGACTCAGAAATCTTGTATGCTGCGGGCACTCAGCCCATAGACTCTTTCTTGTATCATGATATTGTCGGTTCATACAACGTCACTGATATGGGTCTAAGGATTGCAGTTGGCTTAACTAACATAACTGATGAGGCTCCTCCGTACATGGATTATGGCTTCAATGGAGGAACTGACCCCTCAACATACAGGTTAGCGGGTCAATCTTACTATATGCGTTTAACTAAATCTTTCTAAGTAATACTCATACTTTAGTAAGAAAGCAACAAAGAAAAAGCCCATGAGTTATCATGGGCTTTTTTCTTTTATAACCATCATATTCTGAAAAATCCATGAACGAATTAGAAAAGATAGAATGGGCGCTAGACCACAAGGATCTTCAGCTTGCATATGATCTTTGCCACTCTGCTCTTAAAAAATCTAATAATCCTCCATTATTAAAATTAATGAGCCGTGTTTATGCTGAGGCCGGAGAGACAATGGCTGCTGGAAAAGCATTATTAAAGTGCATAAATGACTTTGGCTTTGATCCAAACGTAGCAATAGACTGCTCAGCACTTTTTCAAAACTCAATGACAAATCAAGTTACTTCAATTAGGTTATGCAAAAATTGCCTTAATCATATCTCAAAAATAAGCGAAAATAATTTAAATAAGTTAGCAACATTATTAATCCAACATGACCTAATAAAGGAAGCGTTGAAAGTTCTAGAATTTGCATCAAAAAATTATGCTTTTAATAAAGAATCTGCCTTTAATTTGGCAAATTGCTACAAATTTACTGGTGATTTCAAAAAATGTGACCGAGTGCTTAGACAAATAATCGATACAGACAATCATTATTATCGTGCATATAGCGCTATGATATCACTGCCCGAAAATAGTTTCGGAGACAAAGATCTAAAACAAATTCTAAAGAATATTAACTCTTGTTCTGATCATGAAATACAACAACAACTCTGTTACACACTCTATTTGTTCTATGAGAAACAAAGAGATTTCTCAAAAGCATTTCACTATTTGAAAGCAGCGAACGAAGCGGAAAAGTCAGTAATCGGGAATATTAAAACAGATCTTGATGCGAGCTATAGAAACGCGATTAGACTATTTCAAGATATGCCAATCGAGAATTCATTAAGAACTAATAAAACTCGGGCTCCAATTTTTGTAGTAGGTTTGCCAAGAACAGGTACTACATTAACGGCAAGATTACTGAGCGCACACCCCGATGTACAAGACGCGGGCGAAAGACCATTTTTAAACATGTGTATGTCACCGATGCTAAATAAATCTGGAAAAATGAGTTTAACTGAACAACTAGTATCTTCCCCTCTCGAGGAAATAGTTAATTCATACCTTTTACATATATCAGAAATTATAGGCTCCTCAACCAGGTTCGTTGATCAGAAACCAACCAACTATAATTTAATCGGTTTTATCTGCCTATTGATTCCAAATGCAAAAATAATAGAAGTTATTCGGAATCCGATGGATACTTGCTTTTCTAACTACCGTCAATTTTTTAATAGATCCGTTGCCGGACTTCAATATACATGCGATTTCGATGAAATAATTAAACATTTTTCGCATTACAAAGAATTAATGGATTTTTGGCAGCAAAAATTTCCTAATAAAATATATCGAGTGTCATATGAGAGCTTGGTAAAAAACCCGTTGAAAGAAACAGCGCGGCTTTATAAAGCATGTGATCTTGAATTTTATCAAGAGTATGTTCAAATAGAGACGCTTACATCTGCAGTATCAACGGCTAGCTCGACTCAGTTGCGTGAGCCTGTCCATACAAAGTACATCGAGAGATGGAAAAATTACTCCACTCACTTAGATAAATATTTAGCAAACCTACCCAACTAAAGATTAATCACAACCTATGCGTAACACTCTAATTTGAATCATTTTTTAGTTCGAAATATCAAAAATTTCAAAAAATAAAAAATATTATTAATAAAATTTTAACGACTTAAAATTAGAGATTTGCTGGCACTATACATAAATAATTTACTATAAAAATTTATATTAAAATAATTGATCAATTTTTTTATATTGTTGTATACTGTTAGGAACTCGAATGGGTCAGATAAGTGATTCCGATTGTTTTAACCGTTGGATAAGTTACCTCAAAAAAGAAGCATGTTTCGGAGCGTTTGGGTAAAAAATAACTACTAAGAATTTAGTTTTCTCGGGAGAATAATATGAAAAGAAACAAATTATCTGTAGCTGTCACCAGTGCGATGGGAATAGCATCCCTAGCTGGTGCAATCGCAGCAGGTGGAGCTTATGCTGATGATCACGATCGTGTAGAAGAAATCGTCGTTACTGGCTCGCTCATCAAAAAAGCTGAAGGGTTCGAAAGTTCAAGTCCTGTTATCGTCTCAAGCGCTGAAGAAATCGCGCAAACAGGTATTAACAAGATTGAAGACTTTTTGAGTAGCCTTCCACAAATAAGCACAGGAGATAACTCATATATATCGAATGGAGCTAGCGGAAACGCAACTGTAAACCTTCGAGGTATGGGATCAAGCAGAACTCTTGTGCTCATAAATGGCAGAAGAATGGGAGCAGGTGGTGCATATAACTCGGCAGCCGCCGACGTTAATCAAATTCCAACTGCAATGATTGATCGAATAGAGGTTCTAACTGGTGGTGCTTCAACAGTTTATGGTGCTGATGCGGTTGCTGGTGTTGTTAACTTCGTAATGCGTGATGATTTTGAAGGGGTAGAGTTAAACATCGGGACTTCTGGATTTATGCATGATAACGACAATGGATACGTTGGTGGTCTGCTCGACACTGCCGGATTCACCTACCCAAGTGGATCGGATGGTGTTGATGGAAGAGCGGACACTATAGATCTTGTTATGGGCACACAATTTGCTGACGACAAAGGCCATGCAACTTTCTACACTACCTGGAGAAAAGGTTCGCCTCTACTTCAAGGAGCTAGAGACTACTCCTCTTGTGCATTGAATGGAGCAGGAACTTCTTGTGGTGGATCTGGAAACGCTATTGTCCCTAACTTTTACCTATCGCAGTTAAATGATAGTGGAACCTTGGATTGGGGAACATACGAGTATTGGACATTGGACTCTAATTCCAACTTCATTCCGTCTGTGGGTAACAGGTACAATTATGCTCCTGTAAATCACTATATGCGTCCTGATGAAAAGTGGAGCGTGGGAACTATGATGGATCTAGAAGTCAATGATTCGGTTACTCTCTATGGAGAGGTAATGATGACCAATTATGAGACTAAAGCTCAGATTGCTGAATCAGGTACCTTCTTCGCTGAAGAATACTACATTGACTATGACTCGGCTTTATTAAACGATTCACAGAGACAAGCTCTTACTGATACTTGGGGACTTGGATCAGGTGATCAATTTGCGGTTTATATCGGTAAGCGTAATGTTGAAGGTGGTCCGAGAGCTTCTGTTATGACTAACTCCTCTTTCAGAGTAGTTTTAGGAATGGAAGGTGAGCTTCAAGGTTGGGATTATGATGTGAATTATCAGAAGAACAATGTTGACTCAAGCATTACTTATATCAACGACTTCTTCGCACCCAACATTACAACTGCATTGGCTAACGCAACTTACGATGTTTTCCAATATCAAGGAGTTACGTCAGAGCAAGCTGCAGGGCTTACAGGTGTTGCTATGTTGAGAGCAGATCTTTCAACTGAAATCTTCCAGGCAAGTGCTTCAACTGATACTGGTTTTAGCCTTCCAACAACCGACGGAACAGTTACTGTCGCTGTAGGTGTTGAGAGACGCAACATGAGCTATGATCGAGATGCAGATACTGTATTTGAGGAAGGTCAGTTGCTCGGACAAGGTGGACCAACTGCAAGTATTGCAGGTGGATTCAACGTAACTGACGTGTTTTTCGAAGCAGCGGTACCAGTGTTAGATGACCTCGATGCTGAAGTTGGATTCCGTGCTTCTGATTACAGCACCTCAGGAAACCATAACACTTATAAGGTTGCGGCAACCTATAGCCCAACTGACTTGGTGTCTTTACGCGGTGGGTACAACAGAACTGTAGCATCACCAAGTATTGCCACTATGTTCGCTCCACAAAGCCAAGGCTTGTGGGGAGGATCTGATGGTTGTGCAACTGCTGATGACGGAACTGTTGCCTATACAGCGGCTCAGTGTGCTCTTTCAGGGGTAACTGCGGCGCAATATGGAAACATCGTTGCAAGTCCCGCAAGCCAGTACAATGCTCTGTATGGTGGTAATGAAAATCTAGATCCAGAAACAGCGGACACGTATACATTTGGTGTGGTTGCTAGCCCAATGGATGACTTAACAGTATCTGTTGACTACTGGACCATAGATCTTGAGGATGCAATTAGTACGATTTCACCTATAACAATCATGACTCAGTGTATGGAGAACGGAAATACAGCACTTTGCGGTCTTATTAATAGAGGAAATGCTGGTACTCTTTGGCTTGGAACATCAGGTTACGTATCAAGTACTGCTACAAACCTTGGGGAAGTAAGCTTCAGTGGAGTTGATGTGTCGGCTGCTTATGACATGGATGTAATGGATGGGACTTTAAGTCTCAAAATGATTGCATCTAAGTCGTTAGAGACAGAGGTTTTAACGTTACCTGGAGACGAGAACACTAGATACGACTGTAACGGTATTGCCAATGACACTAACTGTACCGGACCTAACATGGACTATCGTCACACTATCTCAGCTAATTATTCTAAAGATGATTGGACTGTAGGTGCCAAGTGGAGATACTTTGGTGATGTAAGCTATCCATCTGATGGAGCTGATGTACTAGCTGCAGCAGGCGCTCTCGATGCGGTAAGCTATCTAGATGTAAGTGGATCTTACACAGTATCAGAGATGATTAGTCTAAGTGCAGGAGCTCGCAATTTACTGGATAAAGAAGCACCAATGGTTGGTGGTGGTTTGAATCCAGACAATGCAAACTCTTACAGCACTTATGATATTCTTGGTCGTTACGTTTATGCAGATGTAACATTCAGATTCTAAGAATATTTGAACCACGAAAAACAGCGAGCTTTGCTCGCTGTTTTTTTATGAGTCTATATTTATTAAAATATAGCCAATTACCAAAAAATAGCTAGCCTCAAAATAATTGATAAATTTAACCGCAAAAATAATTGACGCAAAAGATCTCCTTACCAAACGTGATTTTGAAGGAGCAAGACTGGCGGTAAAATCAGTTCTTGATAAAGATAAATTCAATTATCAAGCGTTAACATTAATGTGTGAATTAGAAATAGCATGCGGAAATATTGTTAAGGCAAAAGGCGTACTAAAAATACTAATTCAACAAAGGCCCCAAGAACTTCAATTCTCAATAAAACTTGCACAAATCCATATTGATGAAGGCGATTTTGAAGAAGCCCCGAAGGTTTTTGACCCTCTCTTTAAATTGTTTAATCATCCCGATCTATTCTTTAACCATGCCTGGTTTCTCACTCGCGCAGCAAAATATACGAAAGCAATTGAGCAATATGAAAAAGCTATATCATTAAAAATAGATTTCCCCGAAGAGGTATATCTTAACATTGCAAATATCTATTCTAATTGGCTTGCAAATTCTGAACTAGCAAGAAGAAACCTCAACAAGTCACTCGCAATAAATCCGAACTATATTGATGCTATTTATAATCTTGGTAACTTGGAGGAAGATCTGGGAAACAGAGAAAACGCAATAAGGCAGTTTAAAAAAGTGGTGAGCCTTTATCCTAGTCATGGGAGTGCTTCAGCTAGGCTAGCACTCGCAACAAATGACCGCGATTGTGACAATCTCATTAGTGAACTGAAAGACTTAATAAAAAATC
>CACLAG010000050.1:0-7088 GCA_902604945.1 uncultured SAR92 cluster bacterium
TAAAATAACAAAACTGATCGTATGTCTTACAAATGTTAGAAATTTTCCAATAAATGAGAAAACTCGTTTAAAAAAACCTGTCTTTTCTTCTTTCATGGGGGTCACTTAATTAATTCCATTTTTTTGTCTGGTTCTCGCATTGACACATGAAAAAATAAACAAGCAAATGCAAAGGATTAATTCTATTTTATCAAAGATCTGAGGATCATTGCCACTGAGTTTGTAAATTGAAATAGTAAAATAGAGGAGAAGAACAAAACATAACCATATTAAAGTTCTTATTTTGTTTTGAACGATCCCGACAGTAAAAATAGATAGTGGAAACAGTGTAAGAAAATATATAACCAGCGGTGCGCTTTGGATCCATAAATTAATTGTAAGTGCTATAAAAAGCATCCAGTAACTAGACTGAGTTAATATTTTTAAAACGCTAACTTTCTTTTCAAGTTCCATGCAAAGAAGTCCTATTATTTTAGATTGCGTAAACTTTTTGATAGCACCGCGATCCTTTTGCCATGTGCTTTACATATTTTTTTTTCATCTTCGCTTAATGCTGATCCCTCTACATGAGAGGAGCCATAGGGTGATCCTCCTGTTTTAGTTTTCGATAGCGCGCCTTCGGTATATGGAATACCAGATATAATCATGCCGTGATGGAGAAGCGGTAGCATCATTGACAGGAGAGTGGACTCTTGTCCTCCATGGAAGCTGGAAGATGATGTAAATACACCTGCCGGTTTGTCGACTAGTGAACCCTCAAGCCAGAGGCTTGAAGAAGACTCAAGAAAATATTTAAGCGATGCAGACATTGTTCCAAATCGGGTAGGACTCCCAACCATTAAGCCAGCACAATTTTTCAAATCTTCGGTTGTACAGTAAATATCACCATCGTCTGGAATATCAGATTCGGTAGATTCACAAACAGAAGATATCCGAGGAACAGTTCGAATTCGAGCTTCCATTTCACAAGATTCAACACCAATTGAAATTTGCTCAGCGAGCGATTTCACGTGTCCATGCGAGCTGTAATATAAGATAAGAATATAACCAAAATCGTCTCGTGATTGCATGTTTAATCTCTTTTTAAAAGCTGATAATGCGCTAGTCAATTATGCGAGCGAACAGTGTGTAAGTACAAACAAAAATCGCAATTGGATTTACGAATTTAAAAATTCATATTCTAGTAGATAGTTTTATTTGAATTTTATAGTTAACCTTGCCCGTGTTATCCTTACCTCCGTATAAATTTGTAGGCAATAGCATGAAAAAGTGTTTATTGAACATAGTGGTGGGCAGTCTGATTTTCCTAGGAGGATGCTCAAAAGAGGGAAATTTTGAGTTCTTTGAGGGTGGTTCTTTAGATATAGATAACCCGGGTGCTTTCTTAGTTATAAACTATTGGGCAAAATGGTGTGCACCATGTCGGGAAGAAATTCCCGAGCTTAATGCCTTGCAAGATGAGTACAGAAATCAAATTATCATTGCTGGTGTAAACTTCGATCAACCGATAGACACTATATTGCACGAGGAAAAAAAAGTTTTAGGTGTACTTTTCCCGACGTTTAAAATTGATCCTCGGATATACTTAAAGTTGCCTCCGGTTACTGTGCTTCCAGAGACTTTAATTCTTAACTCAGATGGAGAATTATTGCACAGACTAATTGGACCACAAACAAAAGAATCAATTGCTGCTTTAATTAGCGAGAAATTGACTTATGAAAAGGTGCAGCCGACTTTCCGTGAAGCTGGATAAGAAGCCGTGCGAGCTCAGAGCTTACATTGGGATGATTTGATGACAATGATAACTATAAAAAACAAGACTGTGCCGTATCTATTCTTCCTCTTTCTCATTATTGCAACTCCAAAAAATGAAGCGAATGAGTTGAAAAATGTATATTTCGGGGATACGCACCTCCATACTTACTATTCTTTTGATGCTTTCCTCAATAATAATCACAGTATAGGTCCTGATGCTGCTTATCGTTGGGCAAAAGGTCAACCAGTGATCCATCCTTTTAATCGCACAAGAGTCCAGATAAATACTCCACTTGATTTTTTGGTGGTTGCTGATCATGCCGAAATGCTTGGTGTAATGAAGTCGATAAGGGACGATAATTTTCTCGGTGATGATTTAGGGATTATTGGTAATTTAAAAAGATGGTATGCGTTTAGATCAATGAACCAAGCGGTTGACGATGGCACTGGACTAGCTTTTTTTAGGCAGTTTGTGCCACAAAATCCTAACTTTGAGGGTCATCCAGACCCAGTTAAACTGCCGGGCAACAATATCTCAGATTTAGCAATATTTGGGGACACCAGGATGACTATTGAGCGCACATGGCTAGATATTGTCGACAGTGCTGACAAGCATAATGAACCAGAGAAATTTACAGCTCTTATTGGCTGGGAGTGGAGTTCGGTGCCAATGGGAGTAAATCTTCATCGTGTCGTTGTGTCTCCTCATGGAGGAGATATTGCTAAAAGCTATCTGCCTTTTGGATCAGATCAAAGTCAGTATCCTCAAGATTTATGGGAATGGCTAGAGGATACTAGGAATAAAACTGGAGCAGAATTTCTTGCTATTCCACATAACTCAAATATCTCAAAGGGATATATGTTTGATCGCACAACTCTTGAAGGTGATCAAATCACTACAAGTTATGCAGAGACTCGACTAGCATGGGAGCCCATAGTTGAGGTAACACAAATAAAGGGCGATAGCGAAACCCATTCAAAGTTATCTCCCAATGATGATTTTGCTGATTTTGAGAATTATGAATATTACATTCAAGTTGGTAAAACCGAATTTATGCCCAGAGAAGCTGATTTCATAAGACCTGCATTGAAAGCAGGATTAGAAATAGAAAAATCAGTAGGCGTAAATCCATATAAGTTTGGATTAATTGGATCAACAGACTCCCATTCAGGTTTGTCCTCACCAGAGGAGTCTAACTTCCTAGGAAAATTTGCAACAGATTCTACTCCAGAGACAAAACAAAGACTTGGAGGTCAACTATCAGCTAACGGCTGGGATATGTCAGCCTCAGGGCTTGCAGCTGTTTGGGCAGAGCACAACACTCGAGAAGAGATATTTGCGGCTTTTAAGCGCAGGGAGGTATATGCCACATCGGGTCCAAGAATAATTCTACAATTATATGCAGGTTGGTTTTTTCCAGAGGGCGCCGAAACATCGAATGACTTTTCTAATATTGGATCAGAGTATGGCGTTCCAATGGGGGGAGAGCTAGTTGCTACAAGTGAGGCTCAAAATTCTATTAGTATTTTGATAAGTGCGATCAAGGATCCTAAAGGAGCAAATCTTGATAGAGTTCAAATTGTCAAAGGTTGGATTGATGAGCAAAGTCAGCTGCATGAAAAAGTCTATGATGTTGCCTGGTCAGGGGATCGAGAGACCAATGATAACGGCAAGCCTTCTCCTGTCACCAATACGGTGGACCTTAAATCAGGCAGATATGAAAATTCAGTGGGAGATGAAAGCTTCACTGTAAAATGGATTGATCCGGACTTTAATGTATCGCAAAAATCGTTTTACTATGCCAGAGTACTTGAAATCCCGACGCCAAGGAATACCCTTTTCGATAGTATAGCGTTGCAGTTGGATGGTCCTCCCAGGGGTGTAAAGATCATTCAGGAAAGGGCTTATTCGTCACCAATTTGGTACCATCCAAAGTAGTAAATATGGTGGTTAAATTTTGGGCAGTGTAATAGTTATAAGAAGTAAAACTCTCATGGGTTTTATTTTCCTCTTAATAAGCATTTCAAGTTTGTCTGAGGAAATGAAGTTGTACTTTGGGGATACGCATCTTCATACGGCGTATTCTTTTGATGCATTTTTAAATGATAATGACTCTGCATATCCAGATACTGCATATCGATGGGCGAGGGGTCTTCCAGTTATTCATCCTTACACTCGCACTCGCGTGCAAATAGAGACACCTCTTGACTTCTTGGTAGTGTCTGATCATGCGGAGTACTTAGGAGTTATTACTGAGCTTGCACGCGACAGAGATCAATTAATCGACCTTGGATTTTTTAAAAATTTAGTGAGAGATATTCAAATTTGGTTTGCATTATTTATGATTGATATAGGCCGAGCAGAGGATGTCTTTAATTATGCTCTACCTGAACCGGCATCTGGAGATGGTCATGATCTAGTTGCTGATCCTAATGGATCGATAGCACCTGTTCCATATGGAGATGTCACAAATATTAAAACAAAAGTATGGCAAGATATCGTTAAATCAGCAGAAGAGCATTATATTCCGGGGATATTCACCAGTTTTGTTGGATGGGAGTGGACTTCCACGCCGACTGGAGCAAATTTACACCGTGTCATTATTTCTCCTGATGGTGCAGAAAAAGCTTTGAAATATTTGCCATATGGATCTGATATTAGTCAATATCCCAGAGATTTATGGAAGTGGTTGGACACGACAAGTAAGAAATTGAGTACCAGATTCTTGGCAATTCCTCATAACTCTAATCTCTCCAAAGGATATATGTTTGATGAATACACTCTTGAGGGTGAACCTTTTGACGCAAATTACGCTAGTATGCGCATAAAATGGGAGCCAGTTGTCGAGGTGACACAGGTTAAAGGTGATAGCGAATCGTTACCAAATATTGAAACCGACGAATTCTCAAATTTTGAAACATATACGCATTACCTTCAATCATATACGTCTGAGTATATCCCCAAGAAAGGTGATTATGTTCGATCTGCACTAAAATTAGGTTTGAAATTTGATCAAACGCTAGGTGTAAATCCATACAAATTTGGGTTGATTGGTTCAACGGACTCTCATACAAGCTTGGCCTCAGCTGAAGAAAAAAACTTTTGGGGTAAATATTCCAATGATTCAACACCAGAGATTAAAGACCAAGCGATTATTGGTGATGCCGATAATTCAGGTTGGTCGATGTCGGCCGGTGGACTTGCTGGAGTTTGGGCGAAAGAAAACAACAGAGAAGAAATTTATGCAGCATTTAAGAGGAAAGAGGTTTTCGCAACAACTGGACCAAGAATTCGACTGCAGATATTCGGCGGATGGGATTTTGATGGGATTAATGCGCAAAATTATCAAGATATCGGATATGAAAGAGGTGTACCGATGGGTGGTGATCTTTATCAAACTTCTTTGGATTCCGGGCCAAGTTTTGCAATAAGGGTCACGAAAGATCCAGTCGGAGCAAACTTAGATCGTGCTCAGATCATAAAAGGTTGGATTGATATGGAAGGAGTAACTCATGAGAAAATATTTGATGTGGCATGGTCAGATGAAAGGATTGAAGACAAGGAGGGCAATCTTGAATTAGTGGGTAACACTGTTAATTTAAGCACTGGAACTCATGAAAATAGCATTGGGGCCACAGACTTTTTTGCTCTCTGGCAAGATCCACAATTCAAAAAGAGTGAGAGAGCTTTTTACTATTTGAGAGTACTTGAGATTCCAACTGCTAGACACTCTCTTCTCGATGCCTTGGCTCTTCAGAGTGACGATAAAAAAATGAAGCCATTTACTATTCAAGAGAGAGCATATAGCTCTCCGATTTGGTACAACCCCTAATTATTGGCATGAAAAATTTTATTTTAAAGATTCTTCGAGAACCAATTGTTCAGTTCGGACTATTAGCTTCATTGTTACTTTATGTCGATATAAACCGCAATCCCGATGATTATAAAAATTCTAATTATCAAATAATGATTGATGACAATATATTAATAAATTTTATGCAGCAGCGAGCAAAGATCTTTAATCCGGACGAGGCCATTAATATTTACCAAAACCTTGCAGAGCTCGAGAAGAAAAAATTGATGACTGATTTTTTTCATCAAGAGGCTCTATACAGAGAAGCTTTGATAAACAACTTTGATAAAAACGATCCAATTATTAAGAGAAGGTTGGTTCAGAAAGTTGATTATTTGTCTCAAGGTTTCTATGACGAAGTTTCTCCAATCAGTCGGCGGGATCTAGAAAACTATTTTGAGAAGAACAAAGAGAATTATAGAAAACCAGCTTTAATCACGTTCACTCATGTCTTCTTAAAAGACAAAAATAAGGTTAATGATACGACGCTTCGACGTGCTGAAGCATTGATGGAGACTTTAAATGAAAAAGTCGTTTTGTTCGAGGAATCTGGTTTATATGGTGAGCGCTTTTTATATAATCGAAATTACGTTAATCGAGAATCTTCTGAGATTGAGAGTCATTTCGGGGAGCAATTTAAAAATGCAGTTTTCGCCTATTCGAGCTCAAAGCTAGAAAAGTCTGCCTGGATTGGTCCTATTCAATCTGATTATGGTTGGCATCTGGTTTTAATAACTCAAATCTCTGATAGTTACACGCCAACGCTCAATTCAGTCGAAGCTGATGTAAGAGGTGATCTGTATCGTGAAGAACAGTTCGCAAGCAAGATGAGGAGGTTAAACCAAGTAAAAGCTAAGTATGAGCTTATCGATCAAACAGATAGTTATGATTAAAAGCTTAATTGTTTTTTTGCTATTACTAGCACCCTTGAGTCTTTCTGATGAGGCGCGTCCCGTTTATATCGAAATAACGGAAAATAGCGAAACTAAGATTGGAGTCAAATGGAAGTTGCCACCGGTGATGACTCCATCCGATGAGCCATTGATTTACATTAAAAGCGATAGTTGTGCACAAGATGGCAATACATTAGGAACTCGACTTCTTGGGCGTTCTGAATACACTTGCAAACCAGCACTGCAAAATTTTCTGATAAAAATTGACTATCCGAGATCAAACCCAGCCCTCACATCATTGGTCGTATATAAAGAAATTGGTGGTTCTGTGGAACAGATTTTTTCCGGTCCAGAAAAAACAGAGATTCTATTAGGTTCAGGAAAACCATTCTACGAAATCGCCAAGCAATATATTTTGGCAGGTATCGAACATATTCTGATCGGCTATGATCATCTGCTCTTTGTGCTGTGTCTCATCTTGATTTCGAAAAGTACTCGAACACTTATATATGCGGTCACCGGCTTTACAATAGCGCATTCAATCACCCTCAGTTTGGCGACGATGAACTTGATCAAAGTTCGAACA
>CACLAG010000051.1:0-5893 GCA_902604945.1 uncultured SAR92 cluster bacterium
CCTGGACTACCGATAGTACCAGCAGCGAATAACATAGATGTAAATAATATCGGCGAAATCAGTGGCCTATTTTAACTGATATGATTCTTCAGATGAGACAAGAATCACATATCTGAGGCAGTTCTGAACCCTATATGAGATGTTGCCAAGGTTACATCTTGTGCTTGTCTTGCAGCCGGTCTATATCTTTGGCAATAGTTGTCAGAACACAAGTACGACCCGCCTTTCAGGGTTTTAACTTTGACTCCTGGTTGTTGCGGATCATATCCGTCCGATCCGTAGTCTCGCTTTCTGTCAGGTCCATACGGCGTATTTGTCCACTCCCACACATTTCCCGTTATATCATATAAACCATAACCATTTTCAGGAAAACAACCCACTGGTGATGACCCGTGATAATTATCATCATTCAAGTTCTCGTATGGAAATCTTCCTTGCCAAGTATTTGCTTTGGGAGAACCCGACTGAGGGTCCTCTTCTCCCCAAGAATAAGTCGCACTATACATTCCTCCTCGTGATGCATATTCCCACTCTCTTTCTGTGGGCAATCTATGTCCAAGCCATTCTGCATAAGCTAACGCGTCGTCATAAGTAACCTGAACGACTGGATAATGATCTTTTCCACTGATTGAGCTGCCAGGCCCATAAGGACTCTGCCAACTAGCGCCCGCAACGAATTGCCACCAAGTCGCAGGAGATGCCGGTTGATTTGATTCTGGTGCGATAAATACCATCGAACCTGGTACTCTGAATTCATCAGGTATATTTGGGTATTCCTCTTTAGAGAGGCCTCTTTCAGCATCTGTAACATAACCTGTCGCCTCTACAAACTTTGAAAATTTTTCATTCGTGACTTCGGTATTGCTAATCTGGAAATTAGTCACAGTCGCCGGCTTTTTGGGAGACTCATCAGGATAAAAACGGTTATCCCCAAATTGAAATTCGCCACCCTCTATTTGAATCATTTTCCCAGAAAGCGTCGGATCAAGGCAGCTAAAAGTCTCTACAGATTCTTGACACCCTGAGAGATATGTAATCATTATTAAACTCACTAGTAGTCTGCCAGAAGACATAATTTAAGAACTCAAAATAATATATTTATGAGCAAGCAATGATAACGGAATTAAAATAATCATCAAAACGATAATGCTACTTTTATGGTTGGGAGATTAAGTATATATTAAGGAACCAGTCGGACCAGAAAGGTTTTAGCCTACCGGAGACCGTTATCTCACAAGTTCTAGAACAATTTTTAGTAACAAATCAACTCCCAAAAACTTATCTTACTTGGGCACAATCAAATTTTTCCCCAATCGTGCACACCATTATCGAAAATCACAAACGGGAGCCTCAGAAAACTCAAATTATTGGTATCAATGGGTCGCAAGGATCAGGTAAGTCGACGCTAGCCTCCTATCTTTGCGCGGTTGTCGCGGATAAATTGAACATTCAAACGATTGCCCTTTCAATGGACGATTTTTACTTGACCAAGTCCAAACGAAAAGAGTTGGCAAAAACAAAACATAAATTACTGAAGATCAGAGGTGTTCCAGGCACTCATGACACTGCATTAGCAATATCCACAGTAGAAAGTCTATTAAAAGGAGAAGAAACATTAATTACCCGTTTTGATAAAAGCAAGGATGACCGATTTGATAAATCAGAACTATCAACGACATCTGGAAGTTTCGGTTTGATTGTGCTTGAAGGCTGGTGTTTTGGTGCAAAACCACAATCTGAGGTAGAGATTAAAAAACCTATCAATGATCTAGAGTGCAATGCGGATCCCGAGGGGATTTATCGTCACTATGTCAATAAATGCCTTGCTGAAGAGTATCAAGCTCTGTTCGCGATGGTTGACTATCTTGTAATGTTAAAGGCACCAAGTTTCAGTTGTGTATTTAAATGGCGCCTAGAGCAAGAAAATAAATTAAGAGATAAAATCGCTATTGCTGATAAAGATGATATCTCAGCATCAGGCATAATGTCTGAAATACAAATAAAGGAATTTATCCAGTATTTTCAGCGAATAACTGAGGCTTGTCTCTCCGAGATGCCCTCTAGAGCCGACTTTCTATACGAACTTTTCGAGAACCGAGACATCAAGTCTCAGTTCTCTAGAGTCAGGAATATTTAAAATACTGGGGTTAGCGATTCTAAACGCGCTTCTATCTGCTCCGAGGATAACGTGGCATTTTCTGCTACAGCACCCTCGACAAGAGAGCTTCCTCTCAATCCAAATAAGTACCGCACAACAATTAATCCGTCTGTAAGGGCGTCAATCTCGCCGTTTCCATCTATATCCGCGAGTTCACCTAGCAACGAGACCCTGGATTCAATCTCACCTGAGGTTTTATATTGCGCATCAGCAGCCACCGTGTCGGTGATCAAAGCATCACCTGTCAGTCCAAACATATGACGAAGCATCAATAAACCATCCGTTAACGCGTCATATTTTTCGTTCCCATCGATATCAATAGAACCTGATGCAGGTGTGCCATTTAAGAACTCCTGAAGATTAGAGATACCGTCTCCATCAAGATCTCCAGCCGCGTCACTTGGATCGTTTGGATCTAGATCAAACCTCAATTCCCATTCATCAGGCATACCATCACTGTCGGTATCCCTTGTATATTCTGATTGTAATGGCCATGGATCATTCGCATCATCAACTCCATCATTGTCGTCATCTGGATCAGCATTATTTCCTATACCGTCACCATCTGTATCTAAAGTCTCGGTATTATCGAGAGGGAATGCATCAGCATTGTTAGGAGCCCCATCGCCGTCTGAATCGTTCGTTGGATCTAATGGTGCATCGTCCTGTGAGTCGGAGACCCCATCTCCATCATCGTCGGTATCAGCGTTATTTCCAACACCATCACCATCAGTATCAGTTGTTTCAGTTGCATCAAGTGGGAATGCGTCATTAACATCATCAACTCCATCATTATCATCGTCATCATCACACGCATTTCCTATACCGTCACCATCAGTGTCGAGCTGATCACTGTTTGGTGTTGATGGACAATTATCAAGATCATCTTCTATGCCATCGCCGTCTTTATCAGCTGCAAAGATAAGTGATACCACCGAGTCGTTACTGTTTTCCTTGCCATCATTGAGAACAAAGGTGAATGAATCATTTACTGCCAAATCGGCAATATGTTTGTATGTGATATCAGCGCTCAGAGGATCTCCCTGCGCTCGCGCACTGTATGAGGTATCGATCACTTTAAAACCAGTATATCCATCGGATACAAATACATATTTGTTATCATTCGATGCAGCCAATCGCCACGGATCCCTTACCGAGGCTGTTGTGCGTACTAAGACAGGATTTTGAGGGTCAATCACGTCTATAGTTTGCAGTTCACCGTTACTTACAGAGGAATATATCATCGATCCATCAGCTGATATCCCCAATCCGAATACAAAATCATTTGCGGGGACATAACCTAATAATTGGGGTGCACTCGCATCTGAAACGTCTATGATTCGAGTTCCCTCACCTCCATTCGCGACGTATAGAGTGTTACCATCTGCAGATAACCGTAAACTCCTTGCGGTGCCATCAGTTGTTCCATCACCGTCATTATCACCACTTGATACAAAGTCGGTAATCAGAACGGCTTGCAAAGGATCAGAAATGTCATAAATCTTGACATAAGGACCCGATGCAAGGAAAGCAATTTGTTCATCTGGAGATAGGACGATATCCCAAGAGTAAAATCCTGCGGTCCCAACCGAAAAATTCTGGGTTGCAGTAGTTTTGTCTGACACATCTATCGATAGAAAGAATTCATACGCCGCAACGTACAGTGTATTACCATCAGCTGATTCAACCATTCCAAGGGGATATGCTGTACCTTCTCTATCAAATCCGCTTAGGAGTTCAGGTAACAAGGGATTAGAAACATCAATAACTCGCACACCATATTGAATTGAAGCTAAATATACTGTATTCCCATCATTAGAAATCGAAACATTATATTGTCCCCCATTATCTATAGCATACTGACTTACCAGAATCGGATTCTTTATGTCAGATATATCAAGAACCTTCAAACCATAGGTGTGATCAGCAAGATATGCATACTTTTGATTAGGAGATATGGCTAATCCTCTTATGCCAGTGTCTCCTCCTAGGAAATACTCAGCTACGATTCCTGACCCTGGCATGTAAGAATGAATCTCTCCACCAGCAGGTGCTTGATGTAAAACAAAGTTAGTCGCATCACCATCAGGATCTGAACCCGATAGCACAAAGTCGACAGATTGTCCAAGCTCAAGCTCCACATCAGGTATTTCGTCTGCAATCGGGCTCTGATTTGGATAATCCCCGAGATTAACTGGTGCTGTCGCATCAGTGCCACTCAGGATAGTATGCCTGAATAATTTTGAACCATTCTCTTTAGTTATAACAAATTCTCCATAATCCCAACCATTTGCGGTGCCAGCAGCGTTGGTGTCAGACATCTCCAGCACATATCTACCGTCTGCAATACACGCCAATGTATCAAGAGGTGCACCACCTCCATAAATTTCATTATCTGATTCATCTTTTAAACTCCAAGATATTTCAGCAGGTTGTTCACCCTCGAGCACATCAATAATGTATACACCAAGATTACAACTTTCTTTTCGCGCATTCGCATCATCGATTAAGGTTTGAAGATCTGACAACCTCACTTCACCAAAAGAGAGATCAAGAAGAACTTGAATAACACCTCTATATAAATCCATATTTTCAGAGGCTATATTCTTTAAGCCCAAGACAGAGTTGAGGTCTGCTTCAGTAATACTTGCAGCATTTTTTGAAAGCACTGCATTTTTAATGTTATCAAGAGCTTCATTATTTTTATTTACTGAATCACATGCAGCAACTGGAGTAATATCGACGGTTCCTGCAGATATTGGATCGCCAGGCCATCCCACCTTATCTGGACAATAGCTAATGTAGTTCAACGCTCTGTTAGTCGAGAAAGAATCAGTTTCCAAGCTAGGTCGGTCTCCTAGGAAACTAACCGCATCAAGTTGGTTAAATGCAAATGCGCTCTTACCAACAGAGGTCACTCCAGCACCAATCGTTACCCTAGAAACGAAACTTCTCAAGAATGCGTAATCTCCCACCGATGTTACAGTATCAGGAATCAAAACTATTGGAGAGTTTGACTCAGCGAATGCTGCATCTGATATTGCAGTTACTGGTCTGCCGTTAATTCTCGCAGGAATCTCGATATTTACAGGGCAGGCATTTAAGCATCCCGTTACCGCAATATTGCCATCAGCACCATTGGTGTAAGTGTATATACCATTATTAAGCGGCTCTGTGTTAAAGGTAACATCTACCGAAGCGATATTGCTTTGTAGCTCTCCATCTGAGACTTGAAAAGTAAAGGTACCCGTATATCCACTCGGCAAGGTTTCGTCACCCTCATAAACAATTGCCTGTGGCAATTCGTCTCCAGCATTATACGTCGCCTTTTCAAAACCAACAGCTTGTAGTCCACTATCTCCCGAAGCAACGAAAACATTTGTTCCATCCAATCCCGCGGCAACACTATATGATGTACCGTTTAATGATAAGTCAGCTATCTGTGTAAGAGTGCCGTTTTGCTCTACTTCAAAAGCTTTAACTCCGACATCGTCTGCCAAGAAAATCTGGCTACCATCCGCTGACACATCAATCTGATAACTATTTCCATCTGTATCCAACTGATAGAACCAAACTGGATTGAGAGGATTAGAAGTTCTATAGACCCGTACTCCGGCCGCAAAATCAGCAAGATAAACATTCTGCCCATCTGGCGCGACCTTCACACCAGATGAGAAGCCCGGTGTAGAAAGGCATTGCACGAGCTCAGGATTTGAAAGCCCATCCGAACCGCTG
>CACLAG010000052.1:0-5823 GCA_902604945.1 uncultured SAR92 cluster bacterium
GCTTTTCTGCGAGATAATGATTAAATATGTCTACTTGACCTAACTTCCTTCCTGGCCACAACTGCAATTGCCCTAAAAAATAAGCCATAAGCAATTAACTCAAGACACTCCTCCATAACGACATTAGCTCTAATGTCTATGTCCTCAAAAAGAGACCCGAGCACCAAAAAGACGCCTGATAAAATAAGGCTGATTCCTACTTTACTTTTAAAAAATACAGCACCAAGATCAAAATAAAATCGGAACTTTGAAATCGCATAAAGCGATATAACCGAAAAAAGACTAACCAATAAAACAGTACGTCCCGTTCCAGATCCCATGGTAATAAGCCAGAACGGTAAATTGAAGTCCTCTAAATCAACTTCTCGAAGAATAAAACCAAGGGAGAAAAATGCAAAAAACACCGAAATTATTTTATCTTTCCGAAAACGCTGAAGTGATGTTTTGAAAGACAAGAGCAGTGCGATTAATAAGATAAAAAATTGAGAATTCTCGATAAGGCCATTCTCTTCAGCGACAGAGTAATCATTGAAAACAAAGCAAGAGATCATTGACCAAAATAAAACGGTTACAATTCCTAGCAAAGCGAATGTGTACATTCTTTTATCTAAAGTATTTATTGGTAGCACTCCGGCAAGCCACTTAAAAAATTAAGGTTTAACAAGGAACAGGCAGCTAGTGTTCAAAATTTATTTTAGTCCTATAAGGCTATTTGTCAAAAAATATTTCTTGCCTCATCGTTTAGAATTAAGAAAGTAATATCAAGAAAAGGTCTACTTTTAATGGATATGAATCTCCACTACAATCTAGAGCCAATCTAAAAGAAATACCGTACAAATTTTAATTAATCAAGGTAATCATATGGCAGTTCCATCAATTCTATCAAAAAATCTAAAACTCCCTGTAGTCGCAGCGCCGCTGTTTATAATATCAAACCCAGATCTTGTGATTGCTCAGTGTAAAGCTGGTGTTGTTGGGTCGTTCCCCGCGCTAAATGCAAGACCCGCGGAAGAGCTAGACCGTTGGCTTGAAAAGATAACTACAGAGCTTGCTGAGTATGATAAAGAGAACCCAGAGAACCCATCTGCGCCATTTGCTGTCAATCAAATTGTTCACTCTTCAAATGATCGACTTCAGCATGATGTTGAAATGTGCGTTAAATGGAAGGTACCAGTCGTCATTACATCACTAGGTGCAAAGGAATTTGTAAATGAAGCCATACACTCATATGGTGGAATAGTTCTCCATGACATTATTAATAATCGGTTCGCAAAGAAAGCTGTTGAAAAAGGCGCCGACGGGCTAATCGCAGTCGCTGCAGGAGCAGGAGGCCATGCGGGACCGCTCTCGCCATTCGCATTGATTCAAGAAATACGAGAATGGTTCGATGGACCATTACTTTTATCAGGATCTATTGCCACAGGCGATGCAGTCTTATCTTCAATCGCAATGGGTGCTGACTTGGCATATATAGGATCTGCTTTTATAGCCACCCATGAAGCAAATGCAACACAAGCTTACAAGCAAGCAATCGTTGATTATAACGCCGATGATATTATGCTAAGTAATTTATTTACTGGTGTTCACGGCAACTATTTAAAACCATCGATTGAGGCAGCAGGACTTGATCCTAAAAATCTGCCTGAGAGTGACCCTTCAAAAATGAGTTTTGGCTCGGGCGGAGAGTCCTCATCAAAAGCATGGAAGGATATTTGGGGATGCGGTCAAGGGATTGGTGCAATCAAAGTGATTGGTTCTGCAGGAGATTTAGTCAGTGGGCTAACCAATCAGTACAATAATGCACTTAAGAGAGTGTTGAGTGCCTAAATTAAGCCTTTGATATCGTGAAATTACTGAACAAATGTATATTTACACTTCTAGTGGTTCTACCGCTGATATCGGTAGCGGAGACAAAAAAATTTAAGGTAATCACAACCTTCACAGTAATTGCAGATATTGCAAGAAATATTGGAGGTGATGCAGCAATAGTTGAGTCCATAACAAAACCAGATGCAGAAATTCATAACTATCAAGTTACACCAGGTGATATTCGAAGGGCCTCAGGGTCGAATTTAATTTTATATAATGGATTAAATCTGGAATTATGGTTCGAAAAATTCTTCAAAAATTTTAATTCTATACCTAGTGTTGTGGTCACAGATAATATAAAGCCCTTAGACATTTCTGAGGGTCCCTACTCTGGAAAGCCAAATCCTCATGCATGGATGTCAACCAAAAATGCATTAATTTATATCGAGAATATTAGAGAGGCATTTGTAAAGCACGATAAAGAAAACATCGAGACTTATAATAAAAATGCAGCCATTTACGCAAAAGAAATAATGGCTCTTGATGGGCCTTTCAGGGAGAAAATAGAATCACTAAGCATAGAAAATAGGTGGCTGGTAACTAGCGAGGGTGCGTTTAGCTACTTAGCAGAGGACTATGGCTTAAAGGAAGCTTTTTTATGGCCAATAAATGCTGATGGTCAAGGAACTCCGCAACAAGTAAGAAAAGTTATAGACCTGGTGAGAAAAAATAAAATACCAGCTATCTTTAGTGAGAGCACGGTGTCATCGAAACCAGCAAAACAAGTAGCACGCGAGACAGGTGCAAGATATGGTGGTGTTTTATATGTCGACTCACTAACATCGGAGGACGGTAAAGTACCTTCTTATATCGATCTTTTAAAAGTAACTCTGGAAACAATAGTTGAGGCATTGAGCGAGACATGAGTGGTCTGGAAGTAAAGGGAATATCGGTAACCTATAAAAACGGCTACACCGCTTTAACAGACACGAGTTTTAGTTTACCAAAAAATACGATAACGGCCTTGGTCGGGGTAAATGGCAGTGGAAAATCCACACTATTTAAGGCCATCATGGGATTCTTGAGTGTCTCTGGAGGCTCTATTAAAATATTTGATTCTAGCGTCTCGCAAGCACTAAAAAAGAATCAAGTCGCTTATGTACCCCAATCTGAGGATATAGACTGGAATTTCCCAGTGCTAGTCGAGGATGTTGTAATGATGGGGAGATTCGGTCATATGGGCCCGCTCAGAGTTGCAAAACACTGGGATAATGTCGTAGTTGACTCTGCTCTGCATCGTGTTGGTATGGAGTCCTATAAATCGCATCAAATAGGAGAACTTTCAGGAGGTCAAAAGAAACGTGTTTTCTTAGCGAGAGCCATTGCTCAACAGAGTAAAGTTGTTCTTCTCGATGAGCCGTTCACTGGTGTTGACGTGAGATCAGAAGAGCAAATCATGTCACTTTTGAAAGAGATGAAAAAGGAAGGGAAAATTATTTTAGTTTCGACACATAATTTAGGGAGTGTTCCAGGTTTTTGTGATCGAACCATATTAATTGATAAAAAAGTTCTAGCTTCGGGCCTAACTGAAGAGGTGTTTACACAGGACAATCTTCAACTCGCATTTGGAGGTGTCCTTCGACAACTTGTTTTGTCTGGATCACAATTACATGATGATGATGACTCAAGGCAAGTAACTGTATTATCTGATGATGAGCGTCCCGTTGTCCTTTATGGTGAGGAAAATAAAGATATTGATGTACGTCCCGTTCTAATTTCTGATGAAAACTCTTCATAATAATTAACAAAGCTCTATGGATTTACTAATTCCCTTCGAATACGACTACATGATTACGGCGATGATTGTAAGCTCACTTGTTGGAGGGGTCTGCGGATTTCTGTCTGCGTTTTTAATGTTAAAGGGCTGGTCCCTTATAGGAGATGCACTCTCACATTCAATCGTACCCGGCGTCGCTGGTGCATATATGCTTGGGCTTCCATTCTCTATTGGGGCATTTTTTTCAGGAGGGCTTGCATCAAGCGTGATGCTATTTCTAAACCAAAGATCCAAGCTCAAAGAGGACACAATTATAGGTTTAATCTTTAGCTCATTTTTTGGAATAGGGCTCTTTATGATATCTATATCTCCAACCTCGGTGGACGTGCAAACTATTGTTTTGGGAAATATCCTAGCAATAACTCCAATGGATACGATACAGCTGTTGCTAATATCTATTATTTCAATAGTAATTCTACTAGCTAAATGGAAGGACTTTCTAGTTGTCTTTTTTGACGAGAATCATTCCGTCACAATTGGAATAAATCCAACTTTAACAAAAATAGTCTTCTTTACAATCTTAAGCGCATGCACAGTTGCCGCGCTGCAAACTGTTGGTGCGTTTTTAGTTATAGCACTAGTCGTTACACCAGGCGCAACCGCATACCTGTTAAGTGATAAATTTGAAAAAGTTCTTACTCTAAGCACAATAATTGGAGTCTCTACATGCCTTTTGGGTGCTTATTTGAGTTTCTTTATTAATGGTTCGACTGGTGGCGTTATTGTAGTCTTACAGGCAATCATCTTTTGCGTAATGTTTTTGTTCGCACCCAAACATGGATTTATCAAGGCTTATAAATTACGAAAACACATTGTGCGGCCAAGTAACAATGCTTAGTTTAGATATTCTTTTACAACCATTTACTTTTGACTTCATGCTAAGAGCGACAGTAATTGCTCTTCTTGTTGCAATACCGACAGCTATACTCTCATGCTTCTTGGTGTTAAAAGGATGGTCTTTAATGGGTGATGCTGTTGCTCACGCGGTATTACCCGGCGTCATATTAGCGTATTTGCTGGGTTTTCCGTACATAATTGGCGCTTTTATCGCTGGCATGTTGTGCGCAGTAACTACAGGTTTTATATCTGAAAATAGTAGGCTAAAAGAAGACACTGTAATGGGTGTCGTTTTTTCAAGTATGTTTGCGTTGGGCATAGTTATGATGAGTAAAATTGAGTCTGAAGTGCATCTTGACCATATATTATTTGGTGACATTCTGGGTATAACAGGAACAGATATTTTAATTACTGGAGCGATTACTCTATTTTCACTCCTTTTCCTAATTATAAAAGGCAAAGACTTAGTTCTGTATATATTTGACTTACAGCACGCTAAGGCTATTGGAATCCCAACTCACGTCCTTCACTACTGCCTTCTTGCACTATTATCAATCACAATCGTGAGCGCACTGAAGGCTGTCGGTATGATTTTGGTTATCGCATCGCTAATTGCACCTGGAGCAATCGCATATCTGATAACCAATCGTTTTAAAAATATGATTCTTATATCTTTAATAATCAACTCACTGTGCTCGGTTGCAGGCGTTTATGCGAGTTTTTTTATTGACAGTGCACCAGCTCCGACCATCGTGGTTATGCTAACAATTGTTTTCGTAATCGTTTTCACGGTAAAGACATCAAGAAACTTCGCTAGGCAACCCGGACACCTATAAATTGTTTAATCGCCTAATGTTTGTGCTATAAGTCACGAAAAAAAAATCTTATTATTTTTAAGTGCAGCAAATCTAAGACCGATTAAATCAATGAAATAATTCTGCCTCAACTTCCAAGGCGACCTTAATCCCTCCTTCGGGAACTTATTTATCGATCTAAGAATGTACCCTGATGTTAATCCCACCGACATCACTTGTTTCTCAGAATCTCCGACATCTCTCGGCATACAAACTTGATAACCCTTACTGTCGCAATATTTTATTAGCCTGCATACGTACTTACTCGTCAAATCACACTTCAATGTCCAAGATGCATTGGTGTATCCACTCGCGACAAAAAAGTTGGGTATGCTGCTGAGCATTACTCCCTTATATTGAACCGTTGATGAAATATCTACTCCTTGACCATCAACACGCATGTCAATTCCTCCAAGAGGAAGCATTTTCAAACCGGTTGCCGTTATGATGATATCAGCGTCAATATGCTCCCCTGATTTAACTTTG
>CACLAG010000053.1:0-5237 GCA_902604945.1 uncultured SAR92 cluster bacterium
GTATTCGACATAAATTCGATGTTCACATCATCATGATTTGAAGGATTACTTAGTTTTTCTTTCGCAATTCGCGCTGTGCTTAACAAATTTGCTTGTAAGTTGGTGTTTTTTTCTATTTTCAAACTCAAGGACTCGCTGATCCAATCAGCAATCGCAAAATCAAAGTCATCGCCTCCTAGAGAGGCATCCCCACCAGTCGCGAGAACCTCAAAAACTCCTTTTACTATCCGAAGAATACTTATATCAAAGGTTCCGCCACCAAGATCATAGACAGCTATTGTTTCTTCTTCATTATTATCTAAACCATATGCAATTGCCGCTGCTGTCGGCTCGTTTAAAAGACGAAGAACATTCATACCAGCAAGCGTCGCAGAATCCTTCGTGGCTTGCCGCTGCGCTTCGTCAAAATAAGCCGGTACAGTAATAACAACTCCATCAATCCGTTCTTGTAAGAAGGATTGGGCTTTATTTTGCAGATGCTTTAATATTTCTGAAGAAATCTCCACCGGACTGAAAGAACCTCTGCGAGTGCGGATCTTAAGAAAACGCTCATCAGAGAGATCTAATTCGTAAGGGTAAGACAACGGTTGTTCGACAACATCCTCTGCACCCCTGCCCAAGAGCCGTTTTACTGAAGCGACGGTATTCTTAGGGTCCGATTCTCTAAAAATCTCCGCACTTTTCCCAACTAAATATTTCCCTTCGAGAGGAAAATGAACAATCGACGGCACTAGAGCATTACCAAACTCGTCTTTAATGATTATAGTTTCATTCTCGGTCCTAAAACCAACAAGCGAGTTTGTGGTACCCAAATCTATACCGATTGCTCGTTTTTTTTGGTTGGTATTACTTACATGAGAACCAGGTTCAGATATTTGCATTAAAGCCATATTTATAGATCTTCTAATTTCTGTTCTGTTAAACAAACTTGATCAAGAAGCTTAGAGAAAAATTGCATCTTAGAGAAAGTTTTAAGTGCATCAGTGGAATGATTAGTACTCAAAAAATCGCCAAATTGTTTTTGTAACTCTTGATATGCAAGTTCAACTTTTCCCCTTAGCCGCTCCAGTTCATGATCCGGATCAGGAGAATTTGATACCCTATCAAGAGCTTCTCTATATTCGATTTGCTCCATCAAGAAAGCCGTATCTGACGAGACGAAATTCTCATTATTTGTATCGTGACCATAAATACTTAAAAGGTGTTTAGCACGCGACAGCGGAGAACTCAAAGCTCTATATGCTTCATTAATTTTTGCAGCTCGCTCTACCGCTAATCTTTTTTCATTATTCGAGCAGTTTACATACATATCAGGATGGAACTGCTGTTGGAGAGATCTTTGCTTATTTTTTATATCTTTCAGGCTGACTTGCCATGAGACTGGAATATCGAACAACTCGAAAAAATTACCATCTAGATTCATTTAATACCCCCTAGAGTTAACTTTTTACGAGTATTTTATACGTGAAAGCTTTCCCCGCAGCCGCACTCATTTTTAACATTAGGATTTGTAAACTCAAATCCTTCATTCAAACCGTCTTTTACATAGTCTAATTGTGTGCCTTTCAGATATATCAGACTTTTTTTGTCCACAACAAGCTTAAATTCATCAAATTGATATACTTCGTCCTCATCAGAGAGCACATCAACAAATTCCATGAGATAGGCTAACCCCGAGCAACCCGTCCTTTTGACACCCAGTCGGACACCAAGCCCCTTATTTCTCTCTGAGACACTCCTCTTGAGGTGATCTTTCGCATTCGAAGTAATTGTTATAGACATTTCAACTTCAGCCGTTGCTCCGCTTATCCCTTATATTACGAACCGCTGTTTTAATCGCATCCTCAGCCAACACTGAACAATGAATCTTTACTGGAGGTAACGCCAACTCCTCAGCTATTTCAGTGTTTCGTATCTGCTCGGCATCATCTAAATGTTTGCCTTTAACCCACTCAGTCAACAGGGAACTTGATGCAATCGCCGAACCACAACCGTACGTTTTAAATTTCGCGTCCTCGATAATTCCATTATCATCTACCTGAATTTGAAGTCTCATTACATCTCCACAGGCTGGAGCTCCCACCATTCCTGTTCCGACGTTCTTGGAGCTCTCATCAAGCTGTCCGACATTCCTAGGATTTTCGTAGTGATCGATAACTTTGTCGCTATATGCCATCTTCCATCTCCCTCAAATAATTAATCATACTACATTAAAAGATTTTTTACTCTAATGCGCTGACCATTGCACTGTATCCAAGTCTATTCCCGCTTTGAACATGTCCCAAAGAGGTGATAGCTCTCTTAACTTCTCAACAGCATTGCGTGTCTGCGAAAGCGCCTCATCAATGTCCGCTTCAGTTGTGTACCTTCCAATACTAAATCGAATTGAACTGTGAGCCATCTCATCATTAAGTCCCAGCGCTCTGAGCACGTAGGACGGCTCTAAACTTGCTGAAGTACATGCTGATCCCGAGGAAACCGCAAGATTTCGTAATGCCATCATCAAAGATTCTCCTTCGACAAAAGCGAAACTTATATTTACGATCCCAGGCACATGACTCTCTTCAGACCCA
This sequence comes from uncultured SAR92 cluster bacterium, assembly GCA_902604945.1. Classification (GTDB taxonomy): domain Bacteria; phylum Pseudomonadota; class Gammaproteobacteria; order Pseudomonadales; family Porticoccaceae; genus AAA300-D14. The sequence continues at coordinate 2,574 of CACLAG010000053.1, forward strand.
TTGAGATGAACTTCCTCGATATCTGCCACACCATCAATTAAACGTCTACGCAGCGCCGTTATTCTTTTCATCTCAGAATCCAACGACTCTGTTCCGATCTTAAAAGCTTTGCCCATTCCAACGATCTGATGAGTAGGCAACGTGCCCGATCTCATCCCTCGCTCATGTCCGCCACCATGCATTTGAGCTTCTATTCTCACTCTTGGTTTACGTCTCACATAGAGCGCTCCAATTCCTTTAGGTCCATATATTTTGTGCGCAGAAAACGACATCATATCGACATTCATCTCCTCCACATCTATAACAGTTTTTCCGGCACTCTGCGCTGCATCAACATGAAAAAATATTTTATTCTCTCGGCAAAGGCTTCCTATCTCTCGAATCGGGTTCAAAGTTCCTAACTCGTTGTTAACATGCATAATTGAAACAATCGTCGTGTCCTCGCGAATAGCTTCCTTTACAGCGTTTGGCTGCACTAACCCATTTTTGTCCGGATCTAGATACGTTACTTCAAAACCCTCTCTCTCCAATTGCCTGCATGTATCGAGCACAGCCTTGTGCTCAATTTTTGATGTGATAACGTGCTTTCCTTTTCGAGCATTAAAATGAGCGCAACCCTTAATTGCTAAATTATTGGCTTCAGTCGCACCTGATGTCCAAACGATTTCTCTTGGATCTGCGTTAATCATTCTCGCCACATCTTCCCTGGCCTCTTCAACAGCAGCCTCGGCACTCCAGCCAAACATGTGAGATCTCGAGGCAGGGTTGCCAAAATGACCAGAAGGCGTCATAAATTCCATCATAGTTTCTGCAACAATCGGATCAACCGGCGTTGTAGAGGCATAATCTAAGTAGATAGGCAAACTCATTTTCATCTCCAACTTACTGTCATTATCCGAAATGGGAATAATAACGATAGGTTTTATTATATTTTATATTTTTGCGTACGACCAGAACGTCACATTTTATCATCCTTAGAATTACGCTTTATCGAGGATAACAGACCACGCAAAATCGAGACTTCCATCTGATCTAGTCTCACTCTGGAAAAAAGTCGTTTCAAACGAGTAATCAGTTGCTTGGGGTTCTCGGGATCATAAAACTTTAAAGCAACCAATGTTGAAAATAAATGGTCATAAAATGACTCTAATTGGTCTGCTGTTGCTAGAGGTTGATCCCATGTAAAATTATCTTTGCTATTCTCCAAAAACGCCATCCTGATTTCATAACACAGCAGTTGAACTGCCATCGCAAGATTTAAAGAGCTGTACTCACTATCTGTCGGTATATTCATGTGATATGTACACTTTTGCAATTCTTCATTGGATAACCCTCGGTCTTCCCTCCCAAAAAGAATCGCGATCTTATGAGATCGAGCTTCATCAACAACTCTATTACCGCAGTCTCTTGCATCCAAGGTTGGCCAAGGAATCCTTCGATCTCGCGCACTAGTTCCTATAATAAGGGAACAGCCCTCAATGGCTTGATCAATAGTTTCAACAACAATTGCGTTATCAAGTATGTCTACAGCATTTGCTGCTCTCCAAGTAGCTCGAGGCGCGGGAAAATCCTTTGGATTAACTAAAAATAGATTATTTAATCCCATATTTTTCATGGCTCTCGCAGAGGCGCCTATATTACCCGGATGTGTTGTACCTACCAGTACCACTCGAATATTTGAAAATATTTTGTTTGTTTGCAAATTGAAACTCGGATAACGATTTAATATGGAGCTTTTTTAAGAATATAGAAATTGTATCAGAATTATGTGTGTCTGATACAATTCGGTCTCTCGATTAAGAGGATTATTTCATGCAACCAATGGTTAATATAGCATTGCGAGCAGCGCGACAAGCTGGGGAGATGATTGTCAAAGCTGCTGACAATCTTGAGTCAGTTGAAGTTAGCGAAAAAAGTAAAAATGATTTTGTCACAGAGATCGATAAGAGATCAGAGCAGATCATTATAGATAGCATATTGAAAGCTTATCCCGATCATCATTTTTTAAGTGAAGAAAGAGGATATGATGGAAATAATTCAAGTGATGTCCAGTGGATTATAGATCCCCTAGATGGAACGACGAATTTTGTTCGTGGAATACCTTATGTCTCTGTTTCTATAGCCTGCATGATCAAAGGGAAACTTGAGCATGCAGTTGTGCTTGAACCCTTTTCACATGATGAATTCACTGCAAGTAGAGGATTTGGAGCTAAACTGAATGGACGTCGAATTAGAGTTTCCGGGAAAACTGATAAAAATGGTGCTCTTTACGCAACTGGAGTGCCTTTCAATGATCCCTCTTTCAAACATATGAAAGAATATCTCAAATGTCTTCATGAATTCGCAGAAAATTCGTGCGGTGTGAGAAGAATGGGAGTCGCATCTCTTGATCTAGCTTATGTAGCATCAGGAAAATTTGATGTTTTTTTTGAAATGTATTTAAAACCTTGGGATATAGCCGCAGGAGCCTTGCTCGTGCGCGAGGCAGGAGGTTTTGTTAGCGACTTTAGTGGTGGAGAAAACTTTATGTCCAGTGGACATATTTTAGCAACTACTCCAAAGTTGTTTAAACCAAGTCTGAAAACAATTTCTAAACATTTAAGCCAACTAAAAAACTAGCTTAATTTAGATTAATGCAAAAGTTCTTTGCAAAAACCAAAATGT
>CACLAG010000054.1:0-4860 GCA_902604945.1 uncultured SAR92 cluster bacterium
TAGAGGCATATCACCATCGTATTGCGGGCTTGCAAGGCCAATTGAATATTGCGAGCACTCAAGTCTAAAATTAAGTTTTTGCAGAGGAATCATAAGCAATGCCTAATAATTTGAGAAACAAAGATAAAATATCATCAACTGATATGGCCTTCCTTGGTTTGCTTACCATTCTTAATATCTTGAATATGCTAGATCGAAATCTACTTTCAGCTTTTTCAAATTATATAGTCCCCGACTTGGGGCTGAGTAATTTTCAGTATGGTCTGCTCGCTGGTTTGGCCTTCACTGCGTTTTATTCAGTGGCAGGTTTGTATATGGGCATGCTAGCCGATACAGTTAACAGGACTCGGCTCATCAGTTTTGGTGTGACGCTCTGGTCTGCTCTGACAGCAGTATCAGGATATGCCTGGAATTTTGTTAGCATGTTAGTTCCTAGGATGTTAATTGGTGTTGGTGAGTCTATTTTGACGCCTAGTGCAATGTCGCTCCTTGCTGACCGATTCCCCCAATCGAGACTAGGTTTTGCGGCAGGTTTTTACTATCTTGGCGCATCGATTGGTGCTGGGGGTAGTTTCTTACTTGCAGGATATCTTGGACCCGCTATAGGGTGGCGCAACTGCTTTTATTTACTGGGGGGTATTGGCCTCATTCTTGGCGCAATAGTTTTCTTTATTAGGGAAACACCTCGGCGTCATTTGGTTGATTACGGAGAAAAAGCAAAGCTACCTGAAATTAAGGAAGTTGCAAAAATTGCAATGACTGCAATTCCAAAATCGCCTGCACTAATGGCTGCGATGGCTGGTGCAATGCTCTTTCATGTATTTATTAGCGCCGGTTACTATGATCAATTGTGGTTCGTTCAAGAGCGTAATTTTGATAAAGACGAAATCTTAAAATTGACTGGATTCATAGGTTTAGCGGGAGGTCTAACTGGAAATTTTGTGGGTGGGATAGGTAGTGACTGGTTTGCAAAAAAAACCGGCTACGGGCGCCTTATGTTCCTTTCCCTAGTTCTAATAATTTGCGCTCCATTCATAATAGCGTACCGACTAGCTCCAGGTGACTCAGTCTGGATACCAGTCGGTTTGTTTGTGGGGATGTTTCAAATTGGAGCATTCTTTGGACCTTTTTTTGCAAGCATCCAAGGGCTGATCCCACCAGAAGTGCGCTCCACGGTCATCGCCTTCTCAATTTTCTTAATGAACGTGATCGGTATTGGCGTCGGTATCACCCTGGCAGGATTATCGATAGATTTAATGATCTCATATGGTATAGAGGACCCCTACAGCTTAACATTGATAGGCTTCTCACTCTTCTCATTCCTTGCCATGCCGTGTTTTTTATTTGCCGGGCTTCGATATAATCATGATCGCGAGAAATTGAACATAACAGAATCTCTTTGAGAAAAAAGTGTTGTCGAAATTTGTAAAGCATTAACTCACCATCCAAAGGGCGCATAAAAAAGGTTTTATTTAATCGAAACCTACGTAACTAAGAAACGTGCTGTTGTCAGCGCGAGTGGATCGAACATCATTAGCTGGAAAACCGTCAGCCGGATAACCCATCGCAATGCAGATCATAATATTTTGATCATCAGGTATATTAGCGTGCTTCCGGACTACATCTGACTGCATGATGCCTTGACCATTAATGACACAACCAACTCCTCGCTCCCAAGCAGCTAGAACAATTCCATAAGCCAGCGACCCTAATCCAAAATGTGTGATCGCAGCAGGATCAAGGTACTTGTCATAAGTGAGGACAAGAGATACAGGTGCATCAAATTGACGGAATCCTCTTAACATCCAATCCATTCGTTTTTCTTTATCATCCCGCTTTATATCCATCGCTTCAAAAAGCTGTACCGCGACGTCTATTTGATTCTGCCGATGGCCTGCCTCATATTCTTCTTTGTAAGGAAAGTCCCTTACATGGGGTTTTCCAGCAAGAGTATTCTTTGTATTTCCCTCACGAATTTTATCAAGGACATCTCCTGCTACTGCGTGAATGTGCCATGTTTGAGTATTGTAGGAGGATGGTGCCCATTTAGCGGTCTCAATAATCTCTTCTATGACACTAACAGGAATTGGGTCTGGTTTGAATCCTCTAGTGCTCTTTCGGGAACGTGCAAATGTTGAAAAATCCATATCAAGTCCTCTGATGTAAAATCGGTAGGTTAGTTTATTCTTTTTTCAATGTCATTAGTGAGGTACGAGTTCATTGGAACTAGAAGTATTCATCACGCATATGAAAACAAGTGCCCTCATTAAGTTCAAGCAATGCGGCCGTCTGAATCGTCTGAGGTAACTCTCTATTAATGAAATAATTTGCGGCATACAGTTTACCTTGATAAAAGTTGACCTCTGAAATGATACCTTCACACTCATCAGAGCCCAGCTTGCGCGAAGCTATTATAGCTTGCTTTAGCCAAATCCATGCAATAACAAGCTGTCCAAACATATCCAAGTAAAGAGTGGCATTTGCAAGTCCTTTATCAGGATCATCTTTAATAGCTGATAATAGAGACCCAGTCACGTGACTTACTCTATCTTTAGCCTCCCTTAATGGAGCAACTAAATCGGAAATTTCTGTTATTTCCGCTGCCTCTAAACATGCCGCCTCAATCAAATTAAGAAAATCTCGGTAACTTTGACCATTATTAAAGGATATCTTTCGCCCCAGCAAATCCAGACCATGAATGCCCTCGGTTCCCTCATGTATCGGATTGAGACGCTGATCGCGATACAGTTGTTCAACAGGATACTCCCTAATATAACCTGACCCTCCTAATACCTGAATAGCCAAATCATTGCTCATACAACCATATTTTGAAGGGAAAGATTTGACCACAGGGGTTAAGAAATCCAATAGCGCCGCTGCCTGCTCTCTTTCATCAGGGGACTCTGCTGTTTTCGAGTCCTCTGCCAAGGATGTGGCATATAAACAAAGGGCCAAACTACCTTCGGAATAAGCTTTTTGAGTGATGAGCATCCGCTTTACATCTGCATGCTCAATAATCTTGACCTGAGGGGACAGCGGATCTTTGTTCGATGGCAGGCGTCCTTGGGGCCTCTCACGCGCGTAATCCAGGGCATGGAGGTAGCCTCTATATGCAATTGCTGATGCACCCAAACCAACACCAATTCTCAAATCATTCATCATCTGAAACATATAACGAAGACCTTGATGTGGTTCTCCAACCAGATAGCCAACCGCTCCATTCTTCTCTCCAAAATTCAAGACCGTCGATGTTGCGCTTCGATTACCCATCTTGTGAAGTAACCCAGCTAAGGCAACATCATTTCTTTCTCCAATCGTTCCATCACTATTAACTAAAAATTTGGGAACAATAAATAAAGAGATCCCTCGAGTACCCTTGGGAGCTCCGTCAATCCTTGCTAAAACTAAGTGGACAATATTATCCGACAGTGTGTGGTCACCATTACTAATATAGATTTTCTGCCCACGGATGAGATAGGTATTATCAGACTGGATCGTCGCTGATGTGGCAATATCACCAAGTGTCGACCCCTGCGCGGGCTCTGTTAAAGCCATAGTTCCAGCGCTCCGACCATCCATCATCGAACTTAAAAATAAAGCCTTCTGTTGATCATCGCCAAACGCCCTAATCACGTTACTAGCTGCCGCTGTAACGAAGTAGTATCCGCTACTACCTGAATTTGCAGCTTGAATATACGTTCCACAAACCTTACAAATTACCTCAGGTAATTGGACGCCCCCTTCATCAAAATCATAGCTTGCTCCAAGTAATCCAAACTCTGCCGTGGCATCCCACGCTGACTGTATCTCTGGAATTAATGAAACAAATTCACCATCAAACGTAGGTTCATTTGCATCACCTTTTCGATAGTGATTTGAATAGTATTTTTCAGCAATGTTCTTTGCACCACTGATGGTGGCATCAAAAGTCTCTTTTGAGTGCTCTGAATACCTCTCCCGCTTAAGAAGCGAGCTGGTATCGAGAAACTCATAGAGTAAAAAATCAACATCACGATGATTCAAAGTTACCGGATTCATATCAAAGGGACCTATTCTCTCCACGTCTGCAAGACACACCAAACATTTATGTGACGTATTGAGCGTGATTTTGTAGATCAGGTCTAACTCCTTTTGGCTATTAAGTAATAAGTGATTTTTATAGATGACGAGCGTGATTTGATAATGATTGGTGATAAGCTTGAAATTAGAAAAAAATAGATAGAATAGAATTTAATAAGTAAGGAGATATAAAATCTACTCGACCGTAACTGACTTTGCCAAGTTCCTCGGCTGATCCACATCAGTTCCCTTTATGCAAGCCACATGATAAGAGAGAAGTTGCAAAGGGATAGTATATAAAATAGCCTCGAGCGAGCTAGGGATTGATGGCATCTCAATAATTGATATGCCAGGCATGTCTATAAATTGAGAGTCTTGATCAGCAAAAACAAAAAGTTCTCCACCTCTCGCTTGCACTTCATGTAAATTAGATTTTAATTTATCAAAAAGCTCATTATTGGGAGCTATTGCAACAACTGGCATGTTCTCATCAACAAGTGCCAATGGCCCGTGTTTTAACTCACCTGAGGGATAGGCTTCTGCATGGATGTATGATATTTCTTTTAATTTCAATGCGCCTTCCAATGCTACTGGATAATGTTCGCCCCGACCCAAAAACAAAGCATGGTTTTTATCAGCAAAAGACTCTGCCATCTCCTTAATTTTAAAATCTAGATTTAGAATTTTTTCCGCCAACCGAGGCAATCTCTTTAAATCTTTTACCCATTTTGTTTCCAAAGATCGATTACTAGCGCGAGCTAATGACAAAGAAAAAGTCAGCAACTGAAGAACCACTAACTG
>CACLAG010000055.1:0-4619 GCA_902604945.1 uncultured SAR92 cluster bacterium
TAACCGGATTTGAACCGGTGACCTCTTCCTTACCAAGGAAGTGCTCTACCTACTGAGCTATATGAGCATATAAAGCATCATACTATGGAGCGGACGGCGGGAATCGAACCCGCATCATCAGCTTGGAAGGCTGAGGTCTTACCATTACACAACGCCCGCAGCATCAAAACTTAGTATACGCGGTCTCTCTTGCTTGCAATTGCAATTGCAATAAATAAATCACGCAAGCGGTTTTGCTCATTTTGGTGGGGGGAGGTGGATTCGAACCACCGAAGCTTTCGCGTCAGATTTACAGTCTGATCCCTTTGGCCACTCGGGAATCCCCCCATTAAATGGCCGCTTTATATCTGTTTACCCCTCATAATTACTACTATTAAACTTTGGAGCTGGCGAGAGGAGTCGAACCCCCGACCGGCTGATTACAAGTCAGCTGCTCTACCAACTGAGCTACGCCAGCATAATCTCCGCGGATCGCGATTTTAGTTAAACTTTGATGTATTAGCAACCTTATATTTTTAAACAGCTGGTATTTCAGCAATGTTAAACAATTAAATCATCTAATTTACATTTTTTGCATTGGTCCGAGACCTAGATTTTATATGACGATATCCGCTAACATTATATTTCATCAATCTCTAAACCGTCGAGAACCAGATTTTCCTCGAGAGAGTGCTTAATAGATAGCCTGGCACTTATCTGCAATTTATCTCCTCCAGTAAGCACTGGATATAACTGATATTTATCTGACAGTGATTCAATAAACGCGACAACTGAATTAACAATGCCTCCAAACACACCACTCCTTGTTGAGTTACCGGGGAATGCAATGTTATCAATCTCAGAAACTAGAGGAATCTTGTCTGCGCAAGATGAAAGTGCCTGTAAACTTATTTTTAATCCAGGCAAAATAAAGCCACCCAAATGTTGGATTTTATTATCCACTAAATCTAGTGTAATTGCTGTACCCAAATCAACTACTAAAATACCCTTTCCATACTTATTTACCGCTGAGATAATTGCTAACCAACGATCTACTCCAAGCTCATCGATATTTTTATAACCACACCTTACCTTTCCAAAGCTCTGTGAAACTTTTGCAAATCGAGGAACCACATCAAGTTTAGTTGCTATCAGATCTGAAATAGCGCGTGTTGTCTCATTATTTTTAACACATGAAATTTTCACGCTATCTATTACTGGCTTCTCAAGAGAGACTTCACCAAGGTAGGCACAAAATTCCTCATGAGACCCACATTTATCATGTTTTCGGGAGCCAGCGATATAGAGGCGCCATTTAAGTTTTGAATTTCCAACATCAACAAAAAGTCTATTCATTTTACTCGTACACTCACTTCTCCACTATGTAGGATTCTTGCATCCCCAGTGTCAGTGATTATTTTCAGGGCACCCTGATCCGTAATGCCATTAAATTTAGCTAACAACTCACCATCTTTTGTTGAGACCACTCCCTTTTTATTCTTAAGAAAATCAATTTCATTCCAGCTCTCCCAAAATGCATCGAAGCCAAAACTCCGAAACTCTTCCAAATAGCTAACGATAGTGTTTATAAGACATGCCACAACGTCGTTTCTATTAATTCTTGCATTAGTCTCGCTGCACATATCAGTCCAAGGTTGATCAATGTTTTTACCTGATCCAGCAGGCATTTTAAAATTTATTCCCAATCCAATCACTGCCGACAACTCATTCGCTACACCTGTTTTTATCTCCGTTAAAATACCACCAATCTTTTTGTTACTCACAATAACATCATTCGGCCATTTCAGTTTTACATCCCTTAAACCATTTGCCCATAAGGCTTTGCTAACCGCTATACCAATAACTAAGCTTAGACCCGCGGGAGACACTTTTCGTGGATCAAAATTCCATTTAATCGACATGTAGATATTAGAGCCAAATGGACTTTGCCAAAATTTTCCTCGTCGTCCTCGCCCCTGAGTCTGAATTTCAGACAGGACTACTGCGATTTTGGAGTCATCAGTTTTTTCTGATATTAGGAAATCATTGGTCGAATTGATAAGCTCGAAAGTTCGTAAATATACCTTTTTTTGCCTACACATATCTGAGAGCTGCTCCTCAATAATACGTGAGTCAAGAAAATCACTTTTGAATTTCAGTGAGATTGATTGTCCATATACCTGCACAGGAATACCGAGTTTACTCATACTGCTGACTACTGAAATAATTTTGTTTGGCTCGATCAATAACCTGTTGGATAAATTTCCAATACTTTGTGGGGATTTATCTTTTAACAGGCTTAGCATTTGAGAAAATTTTTCAACTTCAAAAGATCGCATCTGTTAACTTTTAATTGTAAGAAGAAAAGTGAGAATAATAGTCACTGGCAAGAATGTAAACACAGCTGATAATAAAAAACCTTAGAGTGATCGTCACTCTAAGGTTTAATTTTTAAGCCTGGCGATGACCTACTCTCACATGGGGAGACCCCACACTACCATCGGCGATGAACCATTTCACTACTGAGTTCGGTATGGGATCAGGTGGTTCTAGTTCTCTATGGTCACCAGGCAAACTGGCATAAAACTCCGTAAGGAGCCTTAAATAAGTTAGACAATTATTGAACATGAATTTTTAAAGCCAGGCTTTCACACACTATCCTTTCTTGCTTGTATTGTATGGTCAAGCCTCACGGGCAATTAGTATTGGTTAGCTTAACGCCTTACAACGCTTCCACATCCAACCTATCAACGTCCTAGTCTTGAACAGCCCTTCAGGGGAGTTTACCTCCCAGGGAAAACTAATTTTGGAGGGGGCTTCCCGCTTAGATGCTTTCAGCGGTTATCCTTTCCGAACATAGCTACTGGGCAATGCCATTGGCATGACAACCCAAACACCAGAGGTTCGTCCACCCCGGTCCTCTCGTACTAGGGGCAGCTCTCCTCAATTTTCCAACACCCACGGCAGATAGGGACCGAACTGTCTCACGACGTTCTGAACCCAGCTCGCGTACCACTTTAAATGGCGAACAGCCATACCCTTGGGACCAGCTCCAGCCCCAGGATGTGATGAGCCGACATCGAGGTGCCAAATATGAACTCTTGGGCGGTATCAGCCTGTTATCCCCGGAGTACCTTTTATCCGTTGAGCGATGGCCCTTCCATACAGAACCACCGGATCACTAAGACCTACTTTCGTACCTGCTCGACTTGTCAGTCTCGCAGTCAAGCACACTTTTACCTTTGCGCTCATAGCATGATTTCCGACCATGCTGAGTGTACCTTCGCGCTCCTCCGTTACTCTTTGGGAGGAGACCGCCCCAGTCAAACTACCCACCAGACACTGTCCTCAACCCAGATAATGGGTCGGAGTTAGAACCTCAAACATACCAGGGTGGTATTTCAAGGGTGGCTCCACATAATCTGGCGATTATGCTTCAAAGCCTCCCACCTATCCTACACAGATAGATTCAAAGTTCAGTGCCAAGCTATAGTAAAGGTTCACGGGGTCTTTCCGTCTAGCCGCGGGAACGCGGCATCTTCACCGCGATTTCGATTTCACTGAGTCTATGGTGGAGACAGTGCCCCCATCGTTACGCCATTCGTGCAGGTCGGAACTTACCCGACAAGGAATTTCGCTACCTTAGGACCGTTATAGTTACGGCCGCCGTTTACCGGGGCTTCGATCAAGAGCTTCGCCTAAGCTAACCCCATCAATTAACCTTCCGGCACCGGGCAGGCGTCACACCCTATACTTCCTCTTACGAGTTTGCAGAGTGCTGTGTTTTAGATAAACAGTCGCAGGGGCCTGGTCTCTGCGACCAATCTCAGCTCAAGGAGTAAATCCTATCACCAATATTGGCGTGCCTTCTCCCGAAGTTACGGCACCATTTTGCCTAGTTCCTTCACCATAGTTCTCTCAAGCGCCTTAGTATTCTCTACCTGATCACCTGTGTCGGTTTAGAGTACGGCCACTATATACCTAGAGCTTAGAGGCTTTTCTTGGAAGCATGGCATCAATGACTTCGCTCGCAATTGAGCTCGACATCACTTCTCGAAATTAATTTCCCGGATTTTCCTAAGAAATCTTTCTACAAGCTTATACAGGGATAACCATCACCCTGATCACCTAGCCTTCTCCGTCCCCCCATCGCAGTATTTAGTGGTACAGGAATATTAACCTGTTTTCCATCGACTACGCCTTTCGGCCTCGCCTTAGGTACCGACTAACCCTGTCCCGATTAGCGTTGGACAGGAAACCTTGATCTTCCGGCGAGCGGGTTTTTCACCCGCTTTATCGTTACTCACGTCAGCATTCGCACTTCTGATACCTCCAGCACACTTCTCAATGCACCTTCAACGGCGTACAGAACGCTCCTCTACCACGCATAATAATATGCGTCCGCAGCTTCGGTTATCAGTTTAGCCCCGTTAAATCTTCCGCGCAGGCCGACTCGACTAGTGAGCTATTACGCTTTCTTTAAAAGATGGCTGCTTCTAAGCCAACTTCCTAGCTGTCTGAGCCTTCCCACATCGTTTCCCACTTAACTGATATTTGGGACCTTAGCTGGCGGTCTGGGTTGTTTCCCTCTCCACGACGAACGTTAGCACCCGCCGTGTGTCTCCCATGATTGCACTCAT
>CACLAG010000056.1:0-3889 GCA_902604945.1 uncultured SAR92 cluster bacterium
TGGTAGCCAATCGAGGCGAAATAGCTCGTAGGGTCATGCGTTCCGCAAGCAACATGGGAATTCATACCGTTGCTATTTATTCTGATGGCGACTCTAACGAGCCTTTCGTGCGCGACGCGGACGAGGGCTGGGCGCTGGGCGGCATGACAGCGACCGAGACTTATCTGGATATGGATAAAGTGCTTGTTGCGGCTGAATCCAGTGGCGCTGATGCCATTCACCCCGGCTATGGCTTCCTCTCTGAAAACGCCGCTTTCGCGCAGAAAGTGATAGATGCAGGTCTGATCTGGATCGGTCCTCCTCCTAAGGCTATCTCCACTATGGGTGACAAGCTGGCGGCGAAGAACCTGATGGACCTCGAGTTGAGGGAGCAGTGTTATCAGGTTGGGCGGCGGCGGAAGCGCTTCTTTGTTATTTATAAATAATATTTTGTTGTTATTAATTCTATTAATTTTATTAATTCATTATGTATACTCCAGTGATGATCAATTAAGAGGATTAGCTCATGGAAAAAACTGAAAGAGACCTGCGTATCCAATTAGCTGCGTGTTACCGTATCTTCGATTATATGGGTTGGACTGAAATGATCTTCAATCATATTACAGTCAAAATCCCTGGAGATGAGCACCATTTTTTAATAAACCCCTATGGGCTGCACTACAGTGAGGTCACTGCATCCAATTTAGTCAAGGTTGATATCGACGGAAATATTGTTGAAGAAACAGATTATGCAGTCAATCCAGCGGGTATTGTCATTCATACGGCGATTCATGCTGCTCGGCCCGATATTCATTGTATCGCTCACACTCATACGAGTGCTGGCATGGCTGTCGCGTGCTCAGAAAAGGGGCTTCGAAACGATAACTTCTATTCTGCCATACTGCACAACCATATCGCTTACCATGACTTCGAAGGCATCACTGTGATGGATGATGAAAAGCCTCGTTTGGTTGCCAATCTTGGCGACAAAACTCTTTTAATATTGCGTAACCATGGACTACTCGCCTGCGGTCGAACGATTCCCGAGGCATTTATAAATCTTTGGAGTTTAGAGAGATCATGTGAAGTTCAGGTCACTTGTGATTCAACTAACCAGCCAATGATACCGATACCTAATGAAGTACTTGAAAAATCTGAGCAACTCATGGCAAAGCAAAGCATGGGAAACCCTTTAGGAGAGCTTGAATTTAGTGCCTTCGTTCGCATTATTGACAAGATAGACTCGTCTTATAAGAACTAATTATCTAAAAAAAGAGAGCCTCTTTTCAGAGACTTTTTCGATGCGGGACTGGATAGTTATTTCATTAAATTTCGAGAAATGATGGGCTTCATAATCTCATTGCTACCGTTGAGTAGAATTGTAAGTAACAGCTAAAGGAATAAATATGAAACTCAATCTCTCAGTTAAAACTCTTCTACTAATGCAGATTCTTTTAGTCCTATTGTTAATAGCGATGGATATATTTCTCGGAGAGGTAAGATTAGATTATGTTCTTCCCCTTTATATATTTGCGTGGATTTTAACTTATTCTCATATTTCCAAAAGTAAAGACTAGGAGCACTATTACATACAAAATCAATTCGTCACTATGGAGTAGCTTAAAATTTATGAAAATTAAAATACTAATTATTTTATTTATGTTTAGTGGCAGTTTATTCGCGTTAACATCCAGTAAGGATGTTTTTCAAGCCGAAGATCAGCTTCTTATGATTGATGCTCTTTTAGATGGTCTTCATCGGGACGCACACCAAGGAAATTTTAAAACTTATTTTGGAAGGTACAGTTCAAATGCGGTTTTTCTAGGGACGGATAAAACTGAGCGTTGGACAATAGAAGAATTCAAGGTCTATGCCAAACCTGCATTTGAAGATGGTCACGGGTGGACTTACGAAGTAATAGAGCGCAACTGGGAGGGAAACGATAATATACGTTGGTTTGATGAAATTCTGCTTAATGAGAAGTTAGGGCATTGTAGAGGCACAGGTGTCGTCAAGCTCATTAATGGAGAGTGGAAAATAGCCCATTATGCATTGACCATGCTCATTCCCAATGCAATCGCGGCAGATGTTGGATTGCAGACCCAAGAAATTGATAATATATAAGTCACAATTCTCAAAAAGTTCTGTTGCTGTTGTAGAGGGCAAAAAGTAAAAAGGCTTGAAAAGAAGAAAGAATACTTGATGAGAATATCGAGCAAGAATAAATCACTGTTTTTCTCAAGACAGAAACTATGCGATAGATTTGGCTTTGTTTGAGATCAAACTATTTCTAAAGAAATAACGTAAAAGTGCTCCTTCCTGCTAAAACTCTGGACAATTTCATGAACGTAAAATTACAAAAATTACTGGTGTTAGCTGGACTTCTAGTTTGTTTTATTCCTTTCTCTTTTGGTAAACCAATTACCTACGTGATCGATCCGGATCACACCTTTCCAACATTTGAGGCTGACCACATGGGAGGATTATCCCTTTGGCGCGGAAGAATTAACTCAACGACCGGCGAGATAATCTTGGATAAAAAAAATAAAACAGGATTTGTCAAAGTAATTATGGATATGAATTCTCTCGACTTTGGTCATGATGGGATGAACAAACACGCAAAGAGTGGCGATATGTTTGATATAGAAAAATTCCCTGAATCAATATACGAAGGAACACTCGTTAACTTTCAAGACGGTGCTCCTACAAAAGTAGAAGGTGAATTAACGTTGCATGGTATTACAAAAAAAGTAGATTTAGAGATTAAAGCATTCAAGTGCAAATTATATCCAAGGCCTCCAACATTTAAATTAAAGCGAGTTTGTGGAGCCGATGCTCATGGTAATTTAATGAGAGATGACTTCGGGATAAGATATGCCAAGATGTTGGGATTTAAAATGGATGTTGCGTTGAGAATAGGTATTGAAGCAATAAAAAAATAAACTTAAGGTAAAAAATGGTCATGATAATAAGATTAAAAACAATTGCTCTTCTTATGCTTTTCTCTAGTTTTACATTCGGCAATCAAAACACATACGTTGATCAAGAGGTAGATTTCGTTAGCCCAGAAGGATGGGGCATGGCATTCATGACTACCTCTTCCCAAAATCTGGGACAGATGCCTCCACACTCGGTAAATATAAAAGATATATCGATTTCCGCAGAGCTGAGTTCTATTCCTCGACTGAGCAAAGAGCAGCAAAAGATTGGCTTCGGAGGCTTCAAGGATGAGGATTTAAATAAGTCTCCAGCATTTGGAAGGATTAGGACCAGTATTGGACTGCCATGGGATTTAAATGCAGAGATTTCTTGGACACCGCCGATTCAAATTAATAATAGTAAACCAGATAATCTTTGGGGTGCCGCAATATCAAAACCAATATTAAACAATGAGAAAATTGGCCTAGGATTGCGTCTATTCTTAGTTCGAGGTGGAGCGATAGCAAGTGTAACTTGCAGTGAGGATAACCTTAACTTTGAGCCGTATACTCTCCAAAATACCGCCGGCTGCATAGCCTTATCAGACGACAAATTAAAAATGGATCATGAAGGAATTGAGATTTTCTTATCTTTAAATAACTCATCAGCAATTCTTCCTTGGATATCTTTAGCGTCAAGCAACTTAGATAATTCCGTAGAAATTGATGCTCCGCTTGAGGTTGGTAGAGAAAGAGCAACTGTGTATTCAAGTGGCACAACACAGACAATCAGTTTTGGATTCACTTACGACTTTAATAAAGACTGGAGCTTCAATGCATCAAGCTCATACACTCCTCTCGATGTTAGACGACCAAATTATAATTCTGACAATGACAACTTTTGGAATGTCAGGTTTGGGTTAACTATGAACTACTAACTTTCAGTTTCCTAACCATTGCTAGGCTGAGAGTGATATGTTTACATGGATAAA
>CACLAG010000057.1:0-3688 GCA_902604945.1 uncultured SAR92 cluster bacterium
TTTGAAAAAAATCACTTTATTGGGGGTGACAGAATCTCTAATGATGAGAGAATGAGTATTGGCATTACCTCAAGACTGATTGGCTTAGATTCGCACGATGAGAAAGTTATACTCCGAGTCGCGAAATCATATTATCCGAATGGAATGCAGTACAGCCTTGCTCAACAACTGGCGCAGCTGAGCACTGATACGAACAAAAAGACAATGACTGCTATCGATCTTAAGGCTAAATTTAATGAGAACTTGCACGTTGATATATTATCAATTAAATCGTCATTGGCGAGTAAAAGATCCAAAAAAAGTGTGACCTTTAGGTATAATAAAGATGGAAATAAAATCTTTAATCTTGGTTATAGAAAATCAAATGATTTTCAGGCCAATGGGTTTAGTCAATCCTTAAGTGATGACATAGAGCAACTTGACTTTTCACTCCTATTACCAGTGTCTGAAAAAATTAATTTTATTGGGCGTTGGTATCATGATTTAAGCAATAATCGAGAACTAGAAGCCTTTGCTGGCCTCGAGTTTTCCAGTTGTTGTTGGAGTGCTGCGGTCCTCGCGAGAAGATCCATTGACATTAAGTATTACAACGATTTTGAAACCATAGACCCAAAATTAAAAAATTCGATTATACTTAAACTAGAACTTAAGGGTATTGGCAGCACGGGCAAAAAATTAGATAGAATATTAAAACAAGGCATATTCGGATATTAAACTTATGATAAATTTGAGATCAATTATTACTTTTTTTTGCATCTTTGCTTCATCCATAACACTAGCTCAAATAAAAATACTAGATCGAATTGTGGCAATTGTCGATGATGATGTGGTGCTCCAAAGTGAGTTGAATCAGCGAATGATTTCGATTATGGATCAAATAAGTCAGTCAACCACCTCAGTGCCGCCAGAAGATATAATAAAACAGCAGGTGCTTGATAGACTCATATCTGAGCGAATTCAACTCACTATGGGATACAACGCTGGCGTGAGAATATCTGACGACGAGCTAAATCAGGCCATTGGGCGCGTTGCTCTCAGCAATAATCTTTCCACAGACCAGTACATTGATCAATTGTCTTCTCAGGGAAGTGATTTATCGATTGTTAGAGAAGAAATAAAACAAGAACTCATAATAATGCGGGTTCAGCAAGCAAGCGTTATGAGGCGGATAAGAATATCTGAGCAAGAATTAAATAACTTTCTTAATTCAGAAGAGGGTAAATTAGTTTCATCACCAGATGTCAAAATTGGACAAATCCTTCTGGCGATATCAGGCAACTCTACTAAAAGCGATGTAGAAAAAATCTCAGAGCAAGCAATGGATTTATATAATCTCATAAGGGATGGCAAAGACTTTAAAGAACTGGCTATCTCATACTCAATGGATCAATCTGCTTTACAAGGTGGAGATTTAGGCTGGCGAAATATGGCTCAACTGCCAAAAATATTCAGCGAAAAAATCGAGCTCCTAGAGTTAAACGAAGTATCTGAACCTATAAGAAGTGGAGCTGGACTGCACCTAATAAAGCTATATGAAAAGAGAGGTGGCGAAGAAAAACTCATTGAACAAAATTTGGTCCGACATATCCTAGTCGAGCCAAATGAACTTCGAGATGAGCAAGCAACAATAAAGTTTTTGCAGGATATAAAAAAACAAATAGTATCTAATGAGATATTTTATGAATTAGCAAAAGAACACTCTGAGGATAAATCTTCTGCGCTTGATGGCGGAAATCTTGGCTGGTCGACACCTGGAATGTTCGTTCCAGAGTTCGAAGCAGTTATGAACAACATCTCTGTTGGTATGATCAGTGAACCATTTCAGTCTCAGTTTGGATGGCATATATTGCAAGTTACTGAGCGGAGACAGCAAGACTTTAGTCAAGAAATACTTAGGAATAGAGCTCAAAATTTGATCCGACAACGTAAGTACGAAGAAGCATTGCAAGTTTGGCTTCAGGAAATTAAAGACGAAGCATTCATTGAAATAAAGATCTAGCTGTGGAACCCAAAACGATTGCAATCTCCGTTGGAGAACCTGCTGGCATTGGACCAGATACTCTTATCCAAATTATCCAAAGCAGGAGAGACCACCATCTTATTGCGCACGCAGATCCAGATCTTCTGATACAGCGAGCGAAGACCCTGAACCTGCCATTGAAATTGGTTGATCCTACAAATAAAAATAGCCTTACTGCGGGCGTACTTGCCATAGCACCTCAAAAACTTGTCGATACATGCACCCCAGGAAAGTTAAATGAAAACAACTCAAATTATGTAATTAGATGTCTGGATGCAGCAACTGAAGACTGTTTAACAAAATCGGCCGATGCACTTGTTACAGGACCTATACAAAAATCGATCATAAAAGAA
Organism: uncultured SAR92 cluster bacterium; assembly: GCA_902604945.1. Taxonomy (GTDB): domain Bacteria; phylum Pseudomonadota; class Gammaproteobacteria; order Pseudomonadales; family Porticoccaceae; genus AAA300-D14. The sequence goes on from CACLAG010000057.1 coordinate 2,374, forward strand.
ACTAGCATTAAGTTTACTGGTCATACCGAATACTTAGCAAACAAGATGAATGTTCCAAATGTAGTCATGATGTTAGCTAGCGATGAAATGAAGGTTGCGTTGGTCACTACTCATATTCCGATAAGTCAAGTCGCTGATGCAATTACTGGCGAAAAACTTAAAATCATAATTAAAATTCTCAATGAAAACTTGATTACTAACTTTGGCATTAAAGAACCGGAGATTATGGTATGCGGTTTAAATCCTCATGCTGGAGAGTCGGGTCATATAGGGTATGAAGAAGAAGAAATCATAAAACCTTGTTTGAAAAATTTAATAACTAATGGAATAAAGTTAACTGGGCCACTCTCTGCGGATACTATTTTCAATCAGGAAAACATTGAAAAAGCTGATGCCTTCTTAGCAATGTATCATGATCAGGGCCTCCCAGTAATCAAGAGTTCAAGTTTCGGTGGTATCGCAAATATTACCCTTGGCTTACCCATAATTAGAACCTCTGTAGATCATGGAACGGCTTTATCGTTAGCTGGCTCTGGAAAGACAACATTTAGCAGTTTAAAAAAAGCTATAGACTTTGCTTCAAGAATGTCCATAAACAAATGAGTTTTCCAAAAGCGAAAAAACGTTTTGGCCAAAACTTTCTCAATAATAAAGTAGTTATAAACGAAATTACGAAAGTAATTAATGTGCAACAAGACGATATAATTCTCGAGATAGGTCCTGGAACTGGCGCTTTAACTAAAAATATTATCCCATTATGCAAAGAAATAACGCTAATCGAGATCGATTTTGGATTAGCGATGCTCTTAAAGAGAACACTTCCGGAACAACAAAAAATTAACATCCTCAATATCGATGCGTTAGATTTTAATCCAACTAAATTTATGAAAAATAGTAAATTTAGATTAGTTGGTAACTTACCTTATAACATATCAACTCCCCTAATATTTCACTTTTTATCTTTTTCACCAGCAGTGATCGATATGCATCTTATGCTGCAAAAAGAGGTGGTAGATAGAATTATTGCGCAGCCGGGGCAAAAAAGTTATGGAAGACTGTCCATAATGGCACAATATCAATGCGATGTTCACAAATTGCTTGATGTAGATGCGTCGTCATTTCAACCCATACCTAAAGTGAAGTCTGCGTTTGCTCGCTTGGTTCCAAATAGTAAAGAATCGTCGAAAGCTATCGATGAGAAAGTATTAAAAACTCTTGTAAATCAATGCTTTTCAAAACGTAGGAAAATTTTAAAAAATAGTCTGAAGTCTTACTTAGACAGTGGAATTGAGTTTGATAACATTGTTGATCTCTC
>CACLAG010000058.1:0-3513 GCA_902604945.1 uncultured SAR92 cluster bacterium
GCAGGTAAGATATCTTTAAAGCGTTATGAGTTGTTGGCTAAAAACATTAAATCCATATTAAACTCAGCAATAAAACAAGGAGGTACAACCCTTAGAGATTTTACAAATGGCAGAGGTGAGCCAGGATATTTTGAACAATCATTGAATGTATATGGACGAGCAGGAGAGAGGTGTCTCAACTGTGGCTTAATACTTCGAGAGATAAGGCTTGGTCAAAGAAGCTCCGTCTTCTGTATGACTTGTCAGCAGTAAGGGTTAGTGTTTGCTGAATTTTTCTTTTAGAGCATTCTCAACATTTGGCGTTACAAACTTACTAACGTCACCATTTAAAGATGCGATTTCGCTAACTAAGGATGATGAGACATAAGAGAACTTTTCCGCAGGAGTTAGGAATAAACTTTCTACTTCGGGATTAAGTGCACGATTCATGTTAGCCAGCTGAAATTCATATTCAAAGTCCGAAACAGCTCGTAAGCCTCTCATAATAGCTTGAGCATTATTATCTTTGACAAAATCTACCAACAAGTAGTCAAATCCTTTGATCTCGATATTAGGAAGATGCGCCAGGCATTCTTCCGCGAGTTTGATTCTATCGGTGAGTGAGAAAAGAGGATTTTTGCGATCACTACTTGCTATTGCGATAACAACGTTATCAAACAAATTGGATGCACGTTGCACCAGATCTATGTGACCTTTGGTTATCGGATCAAAAGTGCCTGGATATACGATTGTTGTCATATTCTCACTCCTAGCCAATTCAGTTTTGGATCTTTTTCTTCTCGCCTCGAGAATATAACACATAGCGAACATTGCCCGCGACTTGCTCTCGAAATAACGACCAATTATCTGGAATTTGAAACATTGACGAGTCCGATCTAGCCTCTACATAAATAAGTGCATCGCGACTTAACCAATGATTTAATTCTAAAGCGCGCATGGTTGATTCATAAATGGTCGAATCAAATGGTGGATCAAGAAATACAATATCGAATGTTTTGCTGGGTTCTTTGGAGGATAAATAGTTTAAAGCATCATCATGTATTAATTCTGTTGATGAACTCAATTTCTCGATATTTTCGGTAAGATGATTTATCACCCTTTTATTCTTTTCTACCATTACACATTTAGCTGCGCCTCTTGATAGCGCCTCCAATCCGAGACATCCTGAACCCGCAAACAAGTCTAGACAAATCGATCCTCGAATATTGGGTTGAAGCCAATTAAAAAGAGTTTCTCTAACTCTATTTCCAGTCGGGCGAAGTTCGGGCTTATCGTAGAAGGTTAGGTTTGTTCCCTTCCACTTTCCCCCGATGATTTTTATTTTTGATAGCGTGCTTTTATTCGACATAGTCATATCAAACGCGTTAATTTGGATTTACACACTTAAACTCTTGTAGATGATAGGATACAGGAAAAATAATTTATAAAATGTAATATTAAATGTCGATGAGATTTTCATTTTTGATGCAGAACACCTTGATATCGTGAAATTTTTTAAAAGAAAAAAAGTAGAGCCTAAAGCTGATCAAAGTAAAAGTGAGAAGAGCGCTACCTCAATTTCAGAAAGATTGCGCCAGGCACTTAAAAAAACTCGGAATAGTTTATCTGATGTGCTGTCTGTTCCAAGAGAGATCAATCCTGAGTTTCTCGAGGATCTCGAGTCCTCACTGATTGTGGCGGACATTGGTGCAGAGACCACAGATGAGATAATCCAGTCTCTGACACTCAGTATGAATCGTAATGAGCTTAAAGATAGTGAAGCTGTAAAGATGGCTTTAAAAAATCTTTTGTTAGAGCGTTTGTCCAAAAATCAGACAGAGCAGAATATATTTGGAGTTGAAAAACCTTTTGTAATATTTGTCGTTGGAGTCAACGGGGTGGGGAAAACAACTACGATAGGGAAGCTGGCAAATAAGTTCAAATCTGAGGGGCTAAACGTATTGCTTGCAGCAGGAGATACGTACAGAGCGGCTGCTGTTGAGCAACTACAAATTTGGGGCAGCAAAATAGACGTGCCTGTAATTGCGCAGCAAACCGGAGCGGATAGCGCATCCGTAGTTTTTGATGCAATCCAATCAGCAAAGACGAAAGGCATTGATGTAGTGATTGCTGATACAGCTGGGAGACTTCATAACAAAAGTAATTTGATGGAGGAGCTGTCAAAAATAAAGCGAGTTGCTTCAAAGTTGTCTGATGAGGCGCCTCATGAGGTTTTATTAGTGCTAGATGCTGCAACTGGACAGAATGCGATAAGCCAAATGACCGAATTTTACAAAGCCGTTAATGTGACAGGATTGGCACTAACAAAATTAGATGGGACTGCAAAAGGTGGCATTCTGGTCTCACTTGCAAAGAAATTTCCCGTTGCCATTCGATACATTGGAATTGGTGAGGGTATCAATGATTTGAAACCTTTTGATGCAGAGACTTTTGTGGATGCGTTAGTTGACTTTGAGAGCGGTTAGTTCTGTCTATGATTAAAGTCGACAACGTAAGTAAAGTTTATCCCCAAGGAACCGCCGCTTTAAATAATATAAATTTCAACTTAGATGTTGGCGAAATGATTTTTTTGACCGGGGCCTCTGGGGCTGGAAAGACCTCACTATTAAAGTTACTTATGTTAGCGGAGCGTCCGACTAAAGGCGCCATATATGTCAGTAATGTAAATGTTGCTAGCCTATCAGGCTCATCAATTGCTGCTTACAGGCGGCAGGTTGGTTTTGTATTTCAAGATCATCAGCTTTTAATGTCTAAAACTGTTTTTGACAATGTTGCACTTCCGTTACGAATTAGTGGGTTCCCACTTGAAAACATAGCGAAACGAGTTCGAGCAGCATTAAATTCTGTAGGATTATTGGATAAGATTTCTTCAAATGTTGCGCAGCTATCTGGAGGAGAGCTTCAGAGAGCGGGGATTGCACGCGCTGTTGTCCATCGTCCAAAACTTTTATTTGCAGACGAGCCAACTGGAAATTTAGACCCAGAATTATCTAAAGACATTATGGAGTTACTAGTTAGATTTCAGAATTCTGGCACATCTATTATTTTAGCAACTCATGATTCGTCATTAATTAATCGATACAGTCAGCGAGTGATTTTGTTAGAAAATGGCTACCTTATCAAAGATAGTCGAAGCTGACTCACCTAGATCAAGTACTAAAAAATGAATAGTAAATTTTACAAACGCTGGCAAAGTTACAAAAACCATCACCAAAAGTGCGCTTTAGATAGCATGAGAGAATTTTCAAATAAACCCTTTGATACGGTTCGATTAGTCCTTGTTTTGTCAATAACAATGGCGTTGCCAATTGGTCTTTTAACGGTTGGAATTAATATTAATTCAGTTGGAGGCGCATTGGATTCAACACATCAAATAACGGTGTTTGGTCAAAATAGTTTGTCTCATCAAAAAGCGGAGGATTTGAGCCTTCAACTTAGCGATTTGCCCACGGTAAAAAATGTCATTTATATCTCCCCCTCACAAGCATTTAAGGAGTTTACGCAGCAATTGGA
>CACLAG010000059.1:0-3486 GCA_902604945.1 uncultured SAR92 cluster bacterium
TGAAAAGTCTGGGATAAAATTTATTCTATCTTTCATTTAAAGGTACAAAGGTTCTCACATCTGCGCCTGTGTATAACTGCCTCGGACGTCCAATTCTATAGGGATTCGTGATCATTTCATTCCAGTGCGAGATCCAGCCTACAGTTCTACCAGTCGCAAAAATAACCGTAAACATTTCTGTTGGTATTCCTAAGGCTTTTAGAATAATTCCTGAGTAGAAATCGACGTTGGGATATAACTTTTTCTCAACAAAATAGTCGTCCTCAAGTGCGATCTTTTCTAATTTCTTCGCTAACTTAAACAAAGGATCATTTTCCAATTCCAACACTTCGAGAACCTCATCGCACGTGTGTTTCATGACTGTTGCACGAGGATCATAATTTTTGTAGACACGGTGCCCAAAACCCATAAGCCTGAATGGATCATTTTTATTCTTTGCCTTTTTTATATATTCATTAATATTTTCTTCGCTGCCGATCTCGTCGAGCATACTCAGGACAGCTTCATTAGCGCCACCATGCGCTGGGCCCCAGAGTGCGGCAACACCCGCTGCAATGCAGGCAAACGGATTTGCTCCAGACGAGCCAGCTAATCTTACTGTTGATGTTGACGCATTCTGTTCATGGTCAGCGTGTAGTAAAAATATCTTGTCCATCGCCTTAGCTAATGCAGGATGACATTGATATTTTTCACAAGGTGTGCCGAACATCATGTGTAGAAAGTTCTCGGAATAGCCAAGCTTGTTATCGGGATATATATATGGTTGTCCAATAAAGTGCTTGTAGCACATTGCAGCAATTGTTGGCATTTTTGCTATTAATCTATGCGCTGAGATTTTTCGATGTTCTTGGTTCGTAATATCCAGTGAGTCATGATAAATCGATGACATCGCACCAACTACTCCGCACACCATAGACATTGGATGCGCGTCCCACCTGAATCCACTAATAAACTGTTCAAGCGACCTATTCACCATCGTATGATATTTTATGTCGTGTTCAAAGCTCGATTTTTGATCAGCTGTTGGTAATGATCCCTCTAACAGAAGATAACATAATTCGATGTAATCAGATTTCTCAGCGAGTTCTTCAATCGGATATCCTCGATGCAAAAGCACTCCTTTATTACCATCAATGTAGGTTATTTCAGATCGACAAGATGCAGTTGCTGTGAAGCTGGGATCGTATGTAAAGTAGCCATGATTCCCAAGTGTGCCAACGTCAATTACGTCTTGACCCAAAGTTCCTTTATGGATTGGGAGCTCTATTGGATGTTCACCATCAATTAAAATTGTGGCTTTTCGATCAGACATATTTTTCCTCGAAACCCTAAGTAAAATCTGAGATAAATACTTTGCAGACTTACTTCAACTATAGGCGTTGTCAGCAAATTGTCAAATAAATGATTAGTTTTTCTCGCCCAAACAGTCAGAGTTTGATGAAAAGTATTAGGTTAATTGAAATTAGTTTAGCGTCTTATTATACTCGCCATAATTATTAGAGAGCCTAATGGTCGTAACTTAAGAGCTCCGAGTAGAGATTGATAGAGGGATTTTTGGTAGCTGGCTATACAATTACTGGAGAATCTTATTTTGAGGAACGAGAAGCGGCCAATCAATTTAGATATTGCCACGTTTAGGTTGCCTATCACTGCGTATGTGTCTATCTTGCACCGCGTAACAGGCGTGGCTAATATTTTTGTCTCATTAATTCTCATCTGGCTACTAAGCCAGTCTCTCTCGTCAGAGGACTCATTTGAGTCTGTAAAGCAACTGCTTGATCTTATTATTGCCAAGGTTGTCATCTTTCTTGTTATTTTCAATATCATCTATCACTCGTGCGCAGGTATTCGACATCTCATTATGGATTTAGGGATTGGCGAAGATAGTTTTAATAGCGGCAGAATTAGTGCTGTTGCGATGATAGGATCAGTTTTTGTTTTATCGTCTTTCGCGTTTTGGATGGTTTTTTTATGATTGGTTCATCCAAGTCTCTATTTGATTCAGGATCGTTTCTCTGGATTGTGCAGAGAGTCAGTGGACTATTGGTCTTTTTTTATTTTCTATTTATTCTGGGCATTTTAGTATCAGTGCAGAACGTAACATATGAGTATTGGAAAAGCATTTTTAACAACAGATTGGTGCAAATATTTTCTTTACTCGCGATTGTGTCGCTCATAACTCATGCTTGGATAGGGATACAATGTGTTATCTCAGACTATATAACCGAGAGGTTAATTGGCCCAAAGGCAATATTGATCCGTAGGACTTTAAATTATTTCTTTGGTTTGCTTTTGATGTTGTATTTATTTTGGAGCCTTTTGATTTTGTGGAATTTATAAATTGAAAAATTTGAGGAAAATGGAGTTTGATGCCGTCATTGTTGGTGGTGGAGGCTCTGGAATGAGAGCGGCGCTTCAGCTAGCTCAGTCTGGCTATAATACTGCTGTGATTACGAAGGTGTTTCCTACGAGATCGCATACCGTGTCTGCTCAAGGGGGAATTACTTGCGCGATCGCAAGTGAGGATCCAGATGATCAGTGGCAGTGGCATATGTATGACACCGTAAAAGGTTCCGATTATATAGGTGATCAAGAAGCCATAGAGTATATGTGTCAAACGGGTCCCCAAGCAGTGTTTGAAGTCGAGCATATGGGTTTGCCGTTCTCTCGAAATGACTCGGGTCGAATATACCAGCGGCCTTTCGGTGGACAGTCGAAGGACTTTGGAAAAGGTGGTCAAGCCGCGAGAACATGTGCTGCGGCTGATCGGACAGGACATGCTCTCTTGCATACCCTCTATCAGGGTAATCTGCGAAATAAAACAGTATTTCTTACTGAGTGGTTTGCTGTTGATATAGTTAAAAATGCTGATTCTTCGGTCGTTGGCGTAATCGCTATTAACATTGAGTCTGGTGAGACTGTATTTGTCTCATCTAAAGCAACTGTTTTTGCGACGGGTGGTGCGGGAAGAATTTATGCTTCGACGACAAATGCACACATATGCACAGGAGATGGTATTGGAATGTCATTGAGGGCGGGATATCCGGTCCAGGACATTGAGATGTGGCAGTTCCATCCAACAGGTATTCATGGTGCGGGTACTCTTGTGACAGAGGGTTGCAGAGGGGAAGGCGGATACCTTGTAAATAAAGATGGAGAGCGTTTCATGGAGAGATATGCTCCTAATGCAAAAGATTTGGCCGGTAGAGATGTTGTTGCTAGGTCAATGGTACTTGAAATCCTTGAAGGTAGGGGATGCGGTAAAGAAAAAGATCACGTCTATCTCAAACTTGATCACCTAGGAGAAGAGACCTTAAACGCGAAATTACCAGGTATTCTTGAGCTGTCAAGAACTTTTGCTCATGCGGATCCGGTGAAAGAGCCAATTCCAGTCGTTCCAACTTGTCATTACATGATGGGCGGAATTCCAACCAATGTTGATGGTCAAGCCCTTACAATCGATTCGCAAGGCAATGATGAAGTAAT
>CACLAG010000060.1:0-3434 GCA_902604945.1 uncultured SAR92 cluster bacterium
GATGCATAGAAATAGCATTGCTGTCATATCTGCAGCATCTGAGAAAGTTAGGTCAAAGGATACTTTTTACCCATACAAGCAAAACGTAAATTTAACATACTTATCAGGTTTTCAAGAGCCTGAGTCAGTATTAGTCCTGATTCCGGGAAGAGAGGAGGGTCAGGTTATACTTTTTTGTAGAGAGAGAGACCCTTTAAGGGAGGTTTGGGATGGATTTCGTGTTGGGCCTGCTGCGGCAATTAAAAAATATGACTTGGATGATGCATTCCCAATCTCAGATATTGATGACATCTTACCCAATCTAATAGAAGGGAAAGATCGACTTTATTATGCTATCGGTAAAGATCCTGATTTTGATAAACGGATTTTGGATTGGGTAAATCATGTTAAATCACAAAGGGGGAACGGGGCTCTGCCGCCAGGCGAATTCATGGACTTAGATCATTTTATGAATGAAATGCGGCTAATTAAAAATGCTGCCGAGACAGGGGTGATAAAGACAGCAGCACAAATTTCAGTTGAAGCTCACAAACGAGCAATGACTTTCTGTCAACCTGGTATTTATGAATATGAACTGCAAGCTGAGATAGAGCATCAATTTAATAAATCAGGAGCCAGTGGTCCTGCATATACATCTATAGTTGGAGGAGGAAATAATAAAAGCCTCGGACGGAGTTATGGTGGCGCGTGGCGATTTAGGCGTCGAAATCCCTTTTGAAGTTCTGCCTCGAGTTCAAAGAAGGATTATTAGAACCTGTGCAGAATTAGGGAAAAGATCGATAGTGGCAACCCACATGCTTGAATCTATGATAAGTAATCCCATTCCGACTCGAGCTGAAGTTACAGATGTGGCAAATGCAGTTTACGAAGAGGCTGATGCGATCATGCTTTCGGGTGAAACCACTGTAGGGAAATTTCCTGTTAAGTGTGTCGAAATATTAGATAAAATTGCAAGATCGACTGAAAGCAGCAGAGGATTACGTTTTACCGATCAACTAAATATTTCCGAAAGTAAGCAAGAGATAGCAAAAGCAGCGGTCTCGCTCGCTGAATCTATCTCAGCAAAAGCGATTATTGTTCCGACAAGAAGAGGACGCATGGCTAATCGTGTTACCAACTGCCATCCTCAGATATCTATCATTTGCGCTTTCACTGACAAAGCCTCAACAATGCGTCAGCTTATGTTAAACAGAAATGTACTCAGCTATCAAATAGAGTTTAGCGAGGACCCCGAGTTAACTTTAAGAAGAGCGGCGACAATAATGCTTGAGAGGAAAAACTTTGAACCAAATGATCCGGTCGTGGTGATTTCGGATGCGCTAGCAGGTTCGGGATTTGAGGCTATCCAAATTCGGAAGATTTCGGATTTAATTTAACGCTTACAAGAAGAATTTATATGCTTCGCTTTGCGTTTCATTTTTTGAAGGGTAGTTTAATTGCTTGAAGATCCGCGTAATCGAGTCACGATCTTCTGTGCCACATCGAAATCCAACTAGCACCTTACCAAAAGCAGAACCATGATTTCTATAATGAAACATCGTTATGTCAAATTTTCCTCCTAAATGAATGAGAAAGTTGTGCAGTGCATTTGGCTTTTCCGGAAATTCCACTCGAAATACTTGTTCAGCTGGGATTGTTGGCGATCTTCCTCCAACCATATATCTAACATGAGACTTTGCCATTTCGCTATCTGTTAAATCTTTGACCGGATAATTTAATCCTTTTAATTTTTGGATTAGTTTTTCTCTATCATTATCAGAATCAACTTTTACACCGACAAAAACTTGCGCAGTCTGCTCTCCGTTGTGCCTATAGTTAAATTCAGTGATTACTCGATCACCCAATACACCGCAGAATTTTTGAAAACTTCCCTTTTCCTCGACTAAAGTAACTGCCAAAATGGCTTCCCTTTTTTCACCAACTTCTGTTCTCTCTGAAATATATCTAAAACGATCGAAATCTATATTTGCGCCACATTGAATGGTTACCAGAGTATGTTGAGAAATTGAATTTTGAATCACGAACTTTTTAAGGCCTGCCAAACCCATCGCGCCTGATGGTTCGCTTATAGCCCTGAATTCGTTATAAATATCTTTAATCGCTGAACATATTTCATCCGTTGAAACTAGCACGATATCATCGACTAGCTCTTTTAAAACCTCAAAAGTGTAAGTACCAATTTGTGCAACAGCTGTACCATCCGCAAAAAGGCCTACACTGCTGAGTTTGGTGGGCTCTCCATTTAGCATTGCCTCACGCAAACACGCTGCATCATCAGATTCGACTGCGATTATCTTGGTGCTGGGGCTGATGCTTTTTACATATGCGGCGACACCCGCACAAAGACCACCTCCTCCAACAGGAACAAAAAGGTAATCAATTTGCTCATCGATCTGCTTGTGTATCTCATAGCCTATTGTCCCTTGACCAATAATCACTTCCTTATCATCAAAAGGATGGATATAGATGTAGCCTCTCTCTTGAGCTAAATGCTGTGCAAAATCTGAAGCCTCATCATATGTATCACCGTGAAGTATCACTGTAGCTTTAGATCTCACTGCATCAACTTTTATCTCAGGAGTTGTTACAGGCATTACTATCACTGCCTTGGACTTTAGTTTTTGTGCCGCTAATGCAACTCCCTGAGCATGATTTCCAGCGGATGCAGCTATGACGCCCTTTGCAAGCTCTTTTTTTGATAGAGTTTTTATTTTGTTATACGCACCCCTTAGCTTAAAGGAAAATATAGGCTGTAAATCTTCCCTTTTTACAAAGATATTATTGTTTAGTCTATTTGATAATGAGGATGCAAAATTAATCGGTGTTTTTAATACCAAATCATACAAGTCTGCAGAATTAATTTTTTTTACATATTCTTTGAACATGAACTCGAAATCTCCATGGGGAGTCCTATGGTAATTTCATATTGAGCATATCGCTAGTAAATTGCACATTTTGCTTCTTATTTAATATTAAAATGTTCTTCTTATAATAAGTGTTATTCTTATAATAGATGTTAAAACTAGAGAGCAAATATATGGAACAAGATGAATTGAAACAGGTTTGTGCTGAAGCAGCGCTTGATCATATTCTTCCAAAACTTAATCCCGATTCAATATTAGGTATTGGCACAGGTTCTACTACCAATAAATTTATAACCCTTCTTGCAAATCATAAAGATAAGTTTCAATCGGCCGTAGCAAGTTCAGAGGCCACGAAACATTTGTTATACAAAAATGGAATCACCGTTTCTGATCTCAATGATGTCAATTTCTTAGATCTATACATAGATGGTGCTGATGAAGCGAATTCAAATCTAGAGCTTATAAAAGGTGGTGGAGCTGCCCTTACTCAAGAGAAAATTGTCGCGGCCGTTTCCAAAAAGTTTATTTGTATTGTTGATAACTCAAAATGGGTAAATGAATTAGGTGCGT
>CACLAG010000061.1:0-3372 GCA_902604945.1 uncultured SAR92 cluster bacterium
GCTTAACTGGATACTCAGTGCGCGTAAAAACAAATTTGACAAGATATCTATCCTGATTAGAAAAATTTGGAAAGCCAGCATGAACAGTATCAAAATGACAAATCATAAATGTTCCAGCTTTTATATAATTTGGCTGAAAAAGATTATCCTCTGCAGACTCGTCATGTTGCATGTAGCTACCAAGCTTAAATCTTGTAGGTCCCATCTCGCTGGTCACATCATGCGGGAAATAGAATCCAATAATAAATTTTGGTAGATGATGCCGTGCTCTTGCTGTCGGACTTTGTGCATCTTGATGCCAACGAGATGTTGTTGTTGAATTTTTTCCAACGAGATACTTGTCTGTAGCAATGTTGAATGAGGATGAATCTGAGGCAACGGGTGTACTTCTATGAACTGCTCTATGAGGATGAAGTAAGTAGTTTTCCCCTAAAATTGAAGTTATTGCACCATCAACCTCTCGTGACCGGAGTACCTTGTGCATTTGAGGGATTCTTGACAAAACATTGTTTCCAAGGGGTGATTCACTCTCAGAACAGTTTGACAGTAGGCTATGAATTTCTTCATGAGTTTCAGAGGAGATATCTGGATGAAAGGATAACATCCCATCCATGATAAATCTTTGAATATCTTGATCATCGAGAAGCTTTAAGTCTGAAATCAATGCACTCATAGAATACTCTCAACAATTTAATTAGCTAGGTAAAACCAGCCTGTATTATAGTAACAATGTAGCACTAATGGTGCTAGTAAAGTGTTATAACGGTCCTTTGCCCACCCAAAAATCAATGATGGGAAAAAAGTGGATAGGGCCCAAAACGGATTATGATTAAATAAATGTGACAAACTAAATAGTAAACTAGTTAGAACATTTGCGACCGATAACGAGTGCCAAGTTTTGGAGAATTTCTTGTGGATTGTGGGTTGGATGATTCCACGAAAAAAGACTTCTTCTGTTACAGGGAATAAAATTAACAGCATAAGTACTTGATTAGCAGAAAGGTAATTTATGCCATCTAAGTCAGAAAAATAAATCCAGATAGGGCAAGGCAACAGAAGTGCAATGATATAAGACTTGTCCAAGAGATTTTCTTTCAGTTTTCGACTCATAATCTCTACAAAGCCCCCGTGAAGATTTAAAAATAAGTTTAAACTACAATAACACTGATAACACATTTTAAAATTTTTTAAGAACATGATTGGAAAAATAATTGGAATGATAATTGGTTTGAATATTAGTTCAGGTTTTCTTGGATTAATTTTAGGCTTATATCTTGGGCATCAGTTTGATTTATCAAGGCGAGCACCTTGGACAAGGTCTCAACGGTCTTCAACGAATAAGATATTCATAAAAACGCTTTTTACATTACTTGGCAAAATCAGTAAAGCTGATGGGAGAGTATCTGAGGACGAGGTTCAGCAAACTGAGACTCTAATTTCTAGAATGAGAATGAGTGCGGATGCGCGAAAAGAGGCGATTAGATTTTTTAAACATGGCGCTAATTCTAATCAATCTATTGAGAAAATAATGCACGATTTTGTGCGAACATGTGATCGCTATAACAATCTAAAAGTTCAACTTCTTCAGTGTCTATTGATTCTGGCGCTTGCTGATAATGATCTTCATGCGAAAGAGCGAGAAATTCTGAATTCTGTTGCAGGATATTTAAGGATCTCATCTTTTGATTTAGAGCGACTAATTCAAATGATGTCGGCTCAAACAAGGTTTAATTATAACAATAATTTTGGCACAGGTTGCTCTAAAACCTCTGAAAGTCAGTTAAAAGATGCATATGAAATTTTGGGTGTCTCAGAGAATGATTCCGACAAGACGATAAAAGCTTCTTACAGGAAATTAATCAATGAAAATCATCCAGATAAATTAATAGGTCAAGGTATGCCAGAGGATTTAATTAATATGGCAACTGATAAGACTCAGAAAATACAAAGCGCTTTCGAGTTAATCAAGAACAATAGAAATTTATAATAGTTGTTTTACGATATTTTTCAATTCGATTTGGTTGACGCACTCGAGGGTCATACCTATAATGCACCTCCGATTTTAATTGGGATTTAGGTGCGGGATGGAGCAGTCTGGTAGCTCGTCGGGCTCATAACCCGAAGGTCGTTGGTTCGAATCCAGCTCCCGCTACCAAAAGAATTTTGTTGCCGAGGCTTTTGTAACTCGCACGGTAATGGCAACGATGGGGTTCGACTAGACGATAGGTTTAGTTAGTTTGGTTTTTAAAAAGTTTTATTTTCAAAGCCCCTCTTAGGGGCTTTTCTTTTGTTGGCTTTTTATTTTTGTGCAGTTTGGGAGATATTTGATTTTGAATGGTTCGGTAACCTCGCAAGACCTTGGTGAGATATTTAAACCCATAGTTGAATCTTTTGGTTGTGAGCTTTGGGGAATTGATTTTAATAACTCGGGCAAAAGCAGGTTATTGAGAATATACATAGATAAGACTGAGCGACCAATTGATGTGAAGGACTGCGAAAAAGTTAGCAGACAAATAAGTGGTGTTCTGGATGTTGAGGAAACGATATCGGGTGACTATGTTCTGGAAGTGTCATCGCCCGGCATAGACAGGCCATTGTTCTCTATTGATCAATTTAAAATGTATATCGGCTCAAAAATTTTCTTGAAATCGAGAATTCGAATAGAAGGCAGGCGTAAATTTAATGGTGTTCTGAAAAAAGTAGATGCACAAAACATTGAGGTCAAAGTGGGCGAGGTAGACTACATTTTCCCACATTCTAATATCGAAAGTGCAAATTTAATTTCTGATTATTGAAGAGTTTGGAGAAGATTAATGAGTAAAGAGATTTTGATGGTGGCTGAGGCTGTCTCTAATGAAAAAGGAGTGGATAGAGCCGTGATTTTTGAAGCTATGGAGCAAGCGTTAGCTATGGCAACAAAAAAACGATACGACGAGAATGCCAACATTCGAGTGTCAATAGACCGAGAGTCTGGTGATTATGAGTCCTTTCGCTGGTGGGAAGTTGTCGCTGATGATGTTCTAGCGGAACTTGGGACTCAGTTTACGACGGAAGAAGCAGAAGAGCACGATGCAACGTTACAGGTTGGTGATATTTATGAAGAGCCGGTAGCAAATGTTGAATTTGGTCGAATTGCTGCTCAGATCGCTAAGCAAGTTATTGTACAAAAGGTAAAGGACGCTGAGAGGGACATAATAGTCAATCGTTTCCGAAATCGAGTTGGTGAACTTTTAAGTGGAACAGTAAAAAAAGTCACTCGGGATCACATCATAGTAGATTTTGGAGATAATGCTGAGGGATTGCTTTTAAGAGAAGAGTTAGTCGGCAGAGAAATTTTCAGAGTTAATGACAGGACTCGGGCGATTTTACAAG
>CACLAG010000062.1:0-3232 GCA_902604945.1 uncultured SAR92 cluster bacterium
GAAGTTTGTCAGACTCTACGCACGTCGAATGGGAAGTATTATGGATATACTCTTTATAGTAATCATTGCAGGGTTGTCGTTTATAACGGGAGCAATCTCGATCACTGTATTCAAATCTTTCAATCAAGTAAGTACGAGCGAGACTGAGGAAATATCGAAAAAACTGCAAAAGAGCGATTTAGAACTTAAAGAATATCAGCAGGCGGTATCTGAGCACTTTTTGGTTCTCTCGCAGTTAGTCACAAACGTTATTAATGGATATAAAGATATTAATGAGCATCTAACTAAATCAGCCCTAAGGCTATCAAGTCCAGAGATTGGAAAACAATTGCTCAAGAACAATAATACGAAGTTGGCAGATCTTGAAGCGGTGCACCAAAAGATTGACTTAAGCAATATCGACATTCCTCGGGACTACGCGCCTAAAGTACCTGGCGGAGTTCTCAGTGAAGGATACAGTGTGAAGCAAGAGGATAAATCTGACACTGATGAGCTTCCTTCATCGGTACCAGAAAAAGTTGAACAAAAAAAACGAAAAGAAAAAAAAAGTAGCTGAATCTTTATTTCTGACATACCACATACTTGATATGAGGTTAATTGATCATAGAGAAGCACGTGAATATGAAATTATCAAAAGATACAATTTGGTCGACTATAGAGATGGAGGCAGAGCAAGCGACACGAAATGAGCCCGGATTATCGGCGCTTCTAGAGGAGAAAATCTTACAGCACTCGGGATTAAAGGATGCCGTTGTTCATGAAGTAATAAAAAGATTATCGCTCTCTAAAAACGCCAAGTTTACAAAAAGTTTTGAATTTATAGACGCCATCCATAAAAGTTTAATCGAAGAAAATATTATATTGGATCTAACAGCGATAGTAGATCGTGACTCAGCTTGCAATTTATTTTGTACACCGCTACTTTTTTACAAAGGATTTCTATCACTCCAAATATATCGAATAGCTAATATTTTATGGGCAAGCAGTCATCAAATTTCAGCGCTTTTGCTTCAAACTTTCATCTCAGAGCATTTTGCTGTTGATATCCATCCGAAAGCAAAGATTGGCATTGGCGTAATGTTAGATCACGCTACTGGAATCGTTATTGGAGAAACTGCAGTAGTAGAGGACAATGTATCAATAATGCAATCAGTAACTCTCGGAGGAACCGGTAAGAATAGTGGAGATAGACATCCAAAAATCAGGCGAAATGTTCTGCTAGGCCCTCATTCAACAATACTGGGTAACATTGAAATTGGAGAAAGTTCAATGGTGGGTGCCGCAAGCGTAGTTCTTGATTCAGTACCACCTCGTTCAATCGTAGCAGGAGTGCCAGCAAGGAAAATCGGTGACGTTTTAAATTCATGGCCCTCACAAACAATGAATCAGATTTTCTCTTCAAATAATAGTACTTAGGATTCCCAAGGGAAAGATATAACAGAAGAAATAGTCTTTTCACCAAGCAGACACATGAGCAATCGATCGAAACCAATAGCGATACCAGAACAATTGGGCAATCCATGATCGAGAGCGCTAAGCAAATTCTCATCTACAGCTATTAAGTGTTTAAATTGAATTTTTCTTTGAATATTGTCACTCAAAAATCGACTTCTCTGCTCTTCTCCGCTTGTCAGTTCGAAGTAACCATTGCCCAACTCTATACTGTTATAGAACAATTCAAAGCGACGGCTAACATTATATTCAGGAAATTCTCTAATCTCTGACAATCCTGATTGACATTCTGGAAAATCATAGATAAAAACGATTCCAGTTGGCAATTTTGGTTGAATGATCTGACTAAAAAGCAGATCAAGACAGCAAGTTCTTGAAGCGTCATTCCATTGACTACCGAATCTTTTCACGCATATCTCTTGTAATAGTGCGAGAGTTGCTGTGTGAGGATTTATATTCATAATTTTTTGAAAATAGTTTAAATAGGTAAATTTCTGAGATTTAATAGAATGGTCGGATTCATTTGATATGAATTTAATTAAGTCAAATACTTCATCCATCAATGAAAATTCGTCCCAACCGCATCTGTACCATTCCAAAATAGTAAACTCTGGATTATGCAGTGGGCCAAGTTCACCACTTCGAAAGGCCTTTCCAAGATAAAAAAAATCTTCTTTTGCATCTGCTAACAATCTTTTTAAAAAGTATTCTGGAGAGGTTTGAAGGTAAAGTGTTAGGCCATTATGTCGAAACGAAAATGAGTCTAGGTTAGGATCAGAGACTGTATTTCGTGAAATATTTGGTACATCCACTTCCAGCACTGAGCGTTCAAAAAAAAACTGTCTTATTTTAGATAATACACGTGACCTTGTTTTAAGATTTTCTATCGATGCTGATGGCTCCCAATTTTTCTTATCTTCTGTCATTATAAAACACTATGTCTCAACGAACTCGACCAAGATACTCACTTGTTCTTGTATCGACTTTTATCGTTTCGCCCTGATCGACAAACAAGGGCACTTTTACAATTGCACCAGTCGCCAGCTTTGCAGGCTTATTACCGCCTTGTGCTGTATCTCCGCGCACGCCTGGATCAGTTTCAACAATCTGAAGCTCAACATGGTTTGGAGGGACAACAAGCAAGGGATCACCGTTGTAGAGTGTTACTAAACACATATCTTGCTCTGATAACCACTTGACAGAATCTGCCACGGCTTGACGACTAGCTTGGTATTGTTCAAATGTGGATAAATCCATAAAATACCAAAAATCGCCATCGTTATACAAATACTGCATGTCCATATCTACAACATCTGCAGCTTCGATTGATTCTCCAGATTTAAATGTCCTCTCTAATGTTTTCAGAGTTTTTAAATTTTTTAACTTAACCCGACTGAAGGCTTGACCTTTGCCAGGCTTAACAAATTCGTTCTCAATTATTGAACAAGGATCTCCATCTAAAATGACCTTCAGCCCAGATTTAAATTCATTAGTACTATAGTTAGTCATATCATCCGCCTTTAAATACTATTTCATTAATTTGCTGTACATTTTTTATTAAACAGATAAAGAAAGGCTTAAATATCTCTCCACCCAAAAAAGTAAAGAACAGAATCCAGGCCTCCCTGTGTGATCACACAATCTGCATTTTTGCTCAGTAGAAGTTTCGCCCGAAAAGCGATACCCAAGCCCGAGACTTTGAGCATTGGGATATCATTAGCGCCATCTCCGATAGAAATTACTTTTTCTTCTTTTATGTCATGCTTATCAGACAACTTTT
>CACLAG010000063.1:0-2589 GCA_902604945.1 uncultured SAR92 cluster bacterium
GGCAACAAAAAGGGAAGAGCGCTTGCGTGACGTTCCAATGTCCATTTCTGTTTTAGGAGAAAGCACCATCGAATCGAAAGGGCTTTTTGACATGGGGTCTATCGCCAGTGCTGTTCCTGGGCTCACGTATGCCGAGGCGTCAAGTAACCTAAATCCAACCTTTGTCATGAGAGGTATTGCAGTTGGCCAAAACTTGGAGGGTCTCCAAAAGCCTGTCGCGGTATACCTGGACGAAATGCCTATGCAGGACGGAAAGAGTACGGTCAATATGTCCTTTGGCTTATGGGATGTAGAGAGAGTTGAGGTTCTAAAAGGTCCTCAGGGGACACTTTTCGGAGCTGGAACACTTTCCGGAGCCATAAGGATCATCTCCAATAAACCTGACCCTAGTGGTGTTGATTATAAATTCTCAAGTGATATTGGAACGACTAGCGGTGAAATGAGGCAGCGATATAATGCGATGTACAATGTCCCGTTGAGTAATTCCATGGCCTTTAGGATGTCCGCCTCAATCGCTGACGAAGCAGGTTGGGTTGCTAATACAGGTATTGGAATGGACCCTTCAAATAATTATGAGTCTGTCGCACTCAAGGCAGCGATCGGTTGGGAAGTTAACGATCGCCTCACTGCGGATTTCACATATATGTATCAGGATAATTTATCTGACGACGGTGGGACTGTTAATCCAAATTTGGAGGGTCAAACTAGAAGTAATTTCAAGGCGGAAATGGTTGAGGCAAAACTAAACAGGTTCAATTTGACTCTAAATTATGATTTGGATTTCGCGACTATTACTTCATCAAGCAACTTCTCTGAAACGGATCCCTGGCAAGAGACCGACCTGAGTGCTATTTTTGGTGGGGCATTCCCGATGGGTATTGTTAGAGAGGACAAGAGTGAGGCTTTCGTGCAGGAGGTACGAATGGTTTCAACAACAGATTCCGATCTTGATTGGGTTATAGGTGCGTTCCATATGGATAGAGAGGTTGTTGAGAATCAGGTCTTCCATACAACTGATGCATTTGTTGACTCTAAAGGTGGCAGTATTGGCGGTGTGAGTAACGACTATATGAACACGAACAATGCCTTTATTTATGGAAGCCCTGTGACTGACAATCTGACGGAAACAGCATTCTTTGCCGAAGTAGGTTACCAAGTTACTGACTCCTTGAAAGCGACAGTTGGTTTTAGAACGTCCGAGGTAGAGATTAAAAATATGAGGACGGCAGGTGGATCTAGTAGTCTCGGCTCTTTCCTTGGACCCGTGGTCTTCATGGGGGGAGACTCGTTTACTCCAGTGCCTTATAACTACGGTGAGTATGCCCCGGGTAAGGTAAAGCCCAACACGATGAAATTTAGTTTGGCCTGGCAGGCAAGTGATAATGTCAACTACTATGCTACTGCGTCAGAGGGTTTCAGAGCTAATGATGTCAATCGGGCCGCTTTTGTTAATGATGGTGTAAGTACGGTTGATCCGACTGACACGGTAATCCCCAAACTTTCGAAGCCAGATACATTATGGAACTATGAGGCTGGTATGAAAGGGCAGTGGGATACCATCAGTGCTAACGTGGCCGTGTACAAAATGGTTTGGGAAGATATCCAACTCTTTGCTCAGCGCCTTAGTGATCCAGCGACATTTTTCACTAACGCTGGTGAGGCTGAGTCGACTGGTGTGGAGCTTGATATAATCGGACGACCAAGCGAAAGCTTTGAGTATGGGCTTAGCATTGCCTCGCAAGATGCGGAGATTACGTCCATTTCTGAAGTCGAGTCAACTATGGTTGGAGCGGTCGTTGGTAGCCCATTGAGTTCTCCTGATCTGCAAGTTTCTGGGCATGTTCAGAACACAACTCCACTCTCGGGAGGCAATGAGATGTTCTGGCGAGTGGACCTATCCTATGTCGATAGTATGACAAATGGATTCCCATTCACTCCAGGACAAGCCGGCGTGCCATCGGCAAACTTTGGTAACACTGACGATGTAACAAAGGTTGATCTAAGCCTGGGATATGTTACAGATAAGTGGTCGGCAGTGTTGTATGCTGAAAATGCGTTTGATGATGATGGCTATACCTTTATCATGCCTCAGACATTCTTTGACGATCGTCATATGACATTGAGACCTAGAACAGTCGGTATAAGATTCACACTAAATAAGTAATTAAATGAAGCTTAAAACGCCATCCGTTTAGGGTGGCGTTTTTTTATACCTGTAGATATAAAAATGCCGTTTCTTGATCTTAGGGTGATATTTAGTCATTATTCTTAAACACATTTATAAATATTTTGAGTTACAACGAACTTCAACAAGCTTGTTTTTAGTTTGGACAACCTTTGAGGTGGGCCGCCCATAGCATGGATATCAGACAACTAAGACACTTTGTAGCTCTAGTGGAAACGGGAACAGCTCATGCTGCAGCAGATGACCAACATATTTCACAACCTGGTCTAAGCAGCAGTATTAAACGATTAGAGAATCAGTTGGGCGTCTCTCTATTTGTGCGAAGGGGGCGAGGTCTTGTCCTGAATGCCAAAGGCAAAGACTTTTATCCTCATGCTAAGCGTACACTGGAGTATTTGCGCCTC
>CACLAG010000064.1:0-2537 GCA_902604945.1 uncultured SAR92 cluster bacterium
GTCGAATGTATTTGGAGGGCAAGGCTTTGACCTAGTTAATGCAGGCAAACAAAGCCATTCAGGCATTGAATTTGACAGCATGTTAGCGTTGTCAGAGAACTTAATGTTAAGAGTTTCAGCATTGAGTATTGACGCTACCTATGATTCCTTTGAACTTGGTACTTGCGATACAACAGGGCTTGCTGATCCTGAGTATCAGTGTCCTCTAGGAGAGTCATATGTCGACTTAACCGGCTTCAAGCCAGCTGGAGTTCATGATCTCAGCGCAAATGCGAATGTCGTTTACTCATTTAATATTGGTGGTTCATTGGATGGATTTGCAAGACTTGAATATGTCTACGAGGAAGACATAAATGTTGCAGATTTAATACCAGCATCAATAGCGACTCGAGGCTTCAAAAATGTGAATGCTAGCGTTGGATTCAGTGCAGATGATTGGAGTGTGATGTTTTGGGGCAGAAACATGACAGATCATGAAACCCTTTATACTGCATTTCCAACTACAGCCCAACCTGGAAGTTTCTCAGGTTATCCCACGCCGCCAAGCACTTATGGCGTGACATTTAAGATGAATTTGTAATTAAAGCATAAAGATGAAGGGCGGCTCTAGGCCGCCCTTTTTTTATTTAAAATCCGCATTAAAATAAGCTAATCTGTCTGATCTTAAAGATCCCACAAAAATTTCTCCACTAATCATTTCATTTGATATTGGTATCGCAACACTGAATAAACTAAATGGCTCTCATAGGAATAGATTTTGAGATTGTAAAGTTTATGATGAAGTAAAAATATGAGGAGTTTCGTACTATAAAAACAAATATTTTGGTATAAATATTTATATCTAAATAATTGATCATTTTTTTTATAGTGTTATATACTACGAAGAATTCGAATGGGTCAGATAAGCAGTTCCAGGTGTAACCGTCAGACAAGTTACCTCGAAAAGAATTATATTTCTGGGCGTTTGGATCAAAAATAGCTACTAAGAAACTAATTTTAGGGGAAAAAATATGACATCTAAACTTTCCATGAAGGTTTTTGCTTCCTGTCTGAGCGGGTTACTTCTCAGCGGTGCAGCACTCAGCCAAATTGACGAAATCATAGTTACTGCCAATAAAAAGGAACAGACACTACAAGACATTCCAATGTCAGTTACTGTGACCAGTGCAGAACAAATAGAGCAGTCCGCTATTGTAGATCTATTAGATCTCCAATCAGCTGTGCCAGCGCTCAGGATGACCCAGCTTCAAAAAACCACAGAGACTAACTTTGTGATTAGAGGTTTTGGTAACGGAGCAAACAATCCAGGAATTGAGCCTGCAGTTGGCGTGTATATTGATGGCGTGTCTAGAACACGTTCAGCATCAGCAATGGCTGATCTCCCAACAATAGAGATGGTCGAGGTATTGAGTGGACCACAATCCACGTTATTCGGTAAAAATGCTTCTGCCGGTGTCATAAGCATCACAACAAAATTACCTGAACAGGAATTTGGAGGATCTATTGAGACTACTCTTGGAACATACGGTGCCACTATTGTAAAAGGAACTGTTACCGGAGGAATTACTGATTCGACCTCATTTCGTTTATCTGCAAGTAATAACAGCAATGATGGATATGCTACTAATCTCACCGATTTTTCAAAATATAACGATCGAAATCGATCAGCGATACGAGGACAACTCCTTATAGAGCCATCAGAAGATTTAAGTATCCGACTGATTGCTGACTATAATGAAATCGAGGAAGTATGTTGTATTGCATCATCTTTGCTTGATGGGTCCGTTTCCCAATTAGTAGCTGGGTTAGCGGTTGCAAATGGTTATGGTTTTGCATCGATAGATCCTTGGGCAAGAGAAGCTTATCAAAATGATGCTGCCGACGGTCGAAAGAGACCTGCAAATGAACTGACAGGAAAAGGATTCTCAATGCAAGTCGATTGGAGCCTTGATAATTTTGATATTACTTCAATAACGTCAAAGCGAAATCAAACATCATTCACTGACTTAGATGCTGACTTTTCCGCAGCAGATATCATCAGTGAACAGAGGCAAGACTATGAATTTGATACATTCTCACAAGAATTTCGCATAAGCTCTAACAACCAAGCTCCAATGCAGTGGATGTTAGGTGCATATTACTCCCAAGAGGATGTAGACACCTTTAGAAATGTAACTTATGGCACGCAAACATATACCTTTGCGGATTCTCTTATAACTGCTGGATTATCGCAAGCGATTGCGGCAGCAGCGATAGAGGGCTATTTAGCTGCTGGTCTTCCGCCTGCTGGAGCCGAGGCTTACGCGGCGCAAGCTGTTGCTGATACGCTTGCACCCGTCGGAGGCTCAGGAATTAATTATGTCGGAGCTGCATTTGGCGTTTGCGTGGTAAATGGTGTCCCTTGTTCAAGTGTATTCTTTATACCAGGTACTGGAATGCCAAGTTCTGTCTGGACCATGGATAGCTCTGCAACTTCACTTTTCGGGTCACTGGATTATCTAATATCTGACAATTTAACTGCAACATTAGGCCTATCT
>CACLAG010000065.1:0-2456 GCA_902604945.1 uncultured SAR92 cluster bacterium
CCTGATGACACTATTCAAATCGGTGGTGACGAGCCAGTCGCAAATAGAGCAATTGGAATTTTAGGGGCGGGAACTGGGCTTGGTGTGGCCGCATTACTTCCATTTGATGGCGGTTATCATGTCATTGAGACGGAGGGAGGACATGCCGATTACTCTCCGATTAGTGAAGCTCAAGGGGAGGTCGTAAAATGTTTAAGGTCAAAATTTGGTCGAGTTTCACTCGAGCGGTTATTAAGTGGTAAAGGAATTTTCAATATATACCTGGCACTATGTACCATGCGAGCATCAAAACCTAACTTATCATCCCCTGCAGAGATTGTTGAGGCGGCTCTTGCGCGAGCTGACTCTAATTCAGTTGCAACTCTTGATATGTTTTGTGAGGGTATGGGAAGTGCCGCGGGTAATTTGGCCCTTACATATGGGGCAAAAGGAGGTATTTATATAGCAGGTGGAGTCATCCCTAAATTTTTAAACTTTTTCTTAAGTAGTAATTTTAGAAATAAGTTCGAAGACAAAGGTAGGTTCGTAAGTTATCTAAAGACAATACCTGTATATATCATTAAAAGGGAAAATCTTGGTTTACTTGGCGCTGCAAAAAAGCTAAACGAGGTAACAAGGGCATGACTAGTATTCTAGATGGACACTCTATTATTCCAGTAGTTGCGATTGAGAAGGTAGAGCATGCAATTCCTCTTGCTGAAACTCTTCTATCTGGGGGTATATCGGTCTTAGAGGTAACACTTAGAACCGATGCAGCAATAGAGAGTATAACAAAAATCATAAATTCTGTACCAGAATTGATTGTTGGTTCTGGAACTGTATGCAACGAAAAACAATTCAAACTTTCGCAAGATATTGGTTGTAAATTTATTGTATCTCCAGGATTAACACCATCTTTGCTAGATCTCGCCAGAGAGTCTCAGCAAGATTTTCTGCCTGGGATTTCCTCCGCAAGTGAAATCATGTTGGGCTTGGAATATGGGTTTAATCGATTCAAGTTTTTTCCGGCTGAGGCGTTAGGAGGTATAACCACCCTTAAATCTTTAAAAGGTCCATTTGGTAATGTAAAGTTTTGTGCGACTGGAGGGATTGGTGCTCATAATTTCCTGAATTACTTGTCGCAAGACAATGTTAGTGCCGTTGGAGGTTCCTGGATGGCTTCATCCGAACTGATGGCGGCTAATGATTGGTTGAAGATTGAAGAACTGGTGAAGCACGCAGTATCGTTGCAGTCGGTATCTGTTTAGGTATGAAAAAGTATCAAAAGGATTAAAAATGAAAGACAACATCGATCTGATTATATTTGGAGCTCAGGGAGATCTTTCCAGAAGAAAGTTATTCCCGGCGCTATATCGTTTAGATAAGGCAGGGCTTTTGCCTGACAACCTCAGAATTGCCTGTATTGCACGGCACGATATGACCACGGTCACATATCTAAAACAGATAATGGAAGTAATCCAGGATGGAATTAACGATGCCGAGTGGGACAGAAAGGTTTGGATGAGATTTCAGCGTAGAGTTTATTATATAAAGATAGATTTTTCTCAGAAAAAGCAATTTGGATA
Organism: uncultured SAR92 cluster bacterium; assembly: GCA_902604945.1. Classification (GTDB taxonomy): domain Bacteria; phylum Pseudomonadota; class Gammaproteobacteria; order Pseudomonadales; family Porticoccaceae; genus AAA300-D14. The sequence continues at coordinate 1,566 of CACLAG010000065.1, forward strand.
CCTCGCAGATTGGATGGAGAAAAATCGTAGAGCTATATTTTATCTTGCCACTCCACCTGATCTCTATGGATCGATTTGCAAACATATGGAAGGAAGTGGCTGTATTTTCGAGGGCACGAGTATCGTGCTTGAAAAACCGATTGGACATGATCTTATTTCCTCTAAAGAGGTAAACGATGCGGTAGCTAAATATTTTGACGAAAAAAATATCTATAGAATAGATCACTATCTTGGGAAGGAAACGGTTCAAAATCTTTTGGCACTTCGCTTTGCAAATCGCATTATAAGCTCTCAGTGGGACAATACCTGTATTGATCATATTCAAATCACCGCAGCAGAAACCCTAGGAATCGAGGGAAGGTGGTCCTATTACGATAAGGTTGGACAATTAAGAGATATGTTCCAAAATCATCTGCTCCAATTATTATGTATGGTAGCGATGGAGCCACCAAATTCATTGAGCTCGAACGAAATTAGAGCGGAAAAAATAAAACTCCTCAGAGCGTTAAGACCAATTGGAATAGATAAGGTGGATGAATACGTTGTGAGAGGGCAATATACCAATGGCTGGATTGATGGAAAACCGGTCCTTGGGTACCTTGAAGAGGAGGGTGCTGAGAAAAGCAGCAGCAATAACGAAACGTTCGTAGCCATAAAAGTAGAGATTGATAACTGGAGATGGGCAGGGGTTCCATTCTATATGAGGACCGGTAAGAGAATGAATGTCAAGCATACTGAGATCGTGATCGTATATAAGGATAGTTCTCATTCAATTTTCTCAGGCAAAAAGGAAGATTCTTCAAATAAGTTGGTAATTCGTTTGCAGCCAAATGAAGGGATAGAGCTTGAAATGGTATCCAAAAAACATAGCTTGCGAGAAAGATTGTCTAC
>CACLAG010000066.1:0-2454 GCA_902604945.1 uncultured SAR92 cluster bacterium
CATTGGCGCACAGCCAAGGTGAGTACATAAACCAACAATTACCAGAATTTCCTCTCTCCCTGCAAGAGTTCGAGAACTCCCTCCAACATAATCGGGCTGCGTTGAAAGCTCGGACATCTCATCCTTTAATACACCATTTTCATATAAATCTAAGTCAGCAATTGCCTCTGACGTTCTTTTGATCACATAAACTGGCTTTCCTCGCCACTCAACCACGATCTGCGCTCCATAATCAAGTTTCGATATATCAACACTAACTGGCGCGCCTGCTGCTTTTGCCTTTGCACTCGGTTTCCAGGAGGCTACAAAAGGTATTGCCGCACCGACTACCCCGATACCGCCTAAAACAGATGATGATGCTAACAAAAATTTTCTTCTACTTTCATTAACATATTCAGTGGTCATAATGAGGCCTTTTTTTAAAGTTTTGCTCTAAAAACAAATATTTTTCTTGAGAAAAATGAAAAGGAATTCTTCTGTTAATACGGACTAGCGGAGTATACCGGATTTCAAATTTATACGCAATCACCAAAGGGTATAAATGAATCGTAACCTATTGATTTAAATGGTTAAATTATCTTTTCGAGAATTGAGGTCTCTTCCTAGCCTTGTGTAATCCGACTTTTTTTCTCTCGACCTTTCTTGCATCCCTAGTGAGGAATCCAGCTTTTCGCAACGGCCCACGAAGATTTTCGTCATATTCAACCAATGCTCTAGAGATTCCATGCCTGATAGCACCAGCTTGACCAAAGTTACCTCCGCCGGTTACCGATATATTAACATCAAATTTGTCCACCAGATCGGTTACCTGGAAAGGTTGCCTGACGACCATCCTGGCCACCTGTCTTCCAAAGTACTCTTCCATGGTCTTATCATTGATCGAGATCGCACCACTACCAGAGCTTAAAAATACTCTAGCGGAAGATGTCTTGCGCCTTCCGGTACCATAAAAATTTTTAGACGTCATTCCAATGCTCACTACAAAGTTAAGACTGTCGGCTGCTGAGCAGAGTGAGGGTGTTCACTCCCACCATAAACCTTCAGCTTTCTGTACATTTCGCGGCCTAATGGCCCCCTTGGCAACATTCCCCTTACCGCTTTTTCTAGCGCTCTTTCTGGGAATTTTTCCATCATCTCTGAAAAATTCATTTCCCTAATTCCACCAGGAAAACCAGTATGGGAATAATATTTTTTTCCTACTACTTTATTCCCTGTAACAGTAATTTTAGACGAATTCACCACTACTACATAATCACCACAATCTGCATTAGGGGTATACTCCGGTTTATGCTTACCTCTAAGCCGAAGCGCTATCTCAGATGCTAATCTTCCTAGGACCGCTCCTGTCGCATCAATGATAATCCATTCACGTGATGCCGATTTAGAGCTGATACTTACTGTCTTCATGTTTTCAAACCGAACTTTGCTTGGGAGCGAATTGTAATGATCACGAATCATTAATACAAGGGGCTCGCAAGTTTTCTTGAGCAATAAGTATTTATGGTATGTGAGATCTCGATAAATATTCCACACTTTGCATCTCAATAAGCCTACTTTTTGTTCTCTCGAATTCAAAAATCAATTGTATTCCTTTATAAATATTCTCAATTGGAGTGTTTGATGCAATGATTAACTTGACATTCCGATCATAAAATTCGTCAACCATGCTTATAAATCGTCGTGCGGCTCCCTCAGATGCAACAGTAAGTTCTGGAATCTTACTCACCATCACTGTATGAAATTCTCTAGATATCTGGATATAGTCATTCTGACTTCGAGGTCCTTCACAAATGTCTTCAAATAAAAACCAAACTATATTATTTGAGGATCGGTAAGCCAAGATTTTCCTTCCTTGAATATTTAACTCACATGAAGTGAATGAGGATTCACTTGGATTTAACAAGTTATCAAAAATATCTTCCATTTTTCTATCAGATAATTCATTGGAAGGTGAGAAGAAGACAAGATTTTTTTCTAACTCTCTCAATCGGTAATCCGTTTGAGATCGCAACTTAACAATCTTACAATTCGATTCGAGAATCTTTATCGCTGGCAAGAAATTTTGCCGTTGAAGACCATTTGCATAAAGAGATTTTGGCTGAACATTTGATGTTATTACTAAACAAACCTTTTGATTAAATAACTCATCTAGCAAATTAGCTAGGATCATGGCATCTCCAATATCATTAACAAAAAACTCGTCGATACACATAACTTTTACATTCTTTGAAATTTTTCTCGCCACATGTTTTATCGGATCCGCTTTACCCGAAAAAAGCTTCAAATCTTGATGCACTTTGTGCATTAAACGATGAAAGTGCAATCGCATCTTTTGCTCAAAATGGAGTGTCTCAAAAAAAAGATCCATTAAATAAGTTTTTCCTCTGCCGACTTCCCCCCAAATATAAACTCCATCAAATTTTTTATTAAAATTAGATAACTTTATTTTCGAAG
>CACLAG010000067.1:0-2376 GCA_902604945.1 uncultured SAR92 cluster bacterium
ATTCAAAGAAAATGATTTAAATTTAGCAGGTTGGGTAAAAAAGATATGTGGTAAACCAACAATAACAGTGGGTAGCATTGGACTTGATGCGGACTTCATATCCAATCCTAGTCAGAGGGGTTTCAGTGAAGCGGATCCTGCTAATTTAGCAGAACTTTTGGATCGACTGGATAGAGAAGAATTCGATTTGATTGCAGTTGGAAGAGCGTTGATATCCAATCCTGATTGGGCTAACCATGTGAAAAATAATGAGGAAGGGAAGATTATGGCGTTTAAAAAAGAGCATCTAGGAACGTTGGTTTGAGATCAAATTTTAAGGAGATATGGGTTTGAAAATAAAGAATAAGATTGTAGTGATAACAGGTGGTGCAAGCGGCATTGGAAGAGCTCTGGCTGTAAGATTTTATGAAGAAGGAGCAAAGAAGATTGTTGTAGTTGATATGAATCTTGCAGGCGCTGAGGAAACATCAGAAATGGTTGATGGAGTTGCGATGCAGGCTGATGTGTCATCAGAGAACGATATTAAAGCCGTGATCGAAAATACGGAATCACATGTTGGTCCAATTGATTTATTTTGCTCCAATGCAGGGATAGGTACTGGTAAGGATCTACAGTCACCTAATGAGCAATGGCAAAAAATATGGGATGTCAATGTTATGTCGCACGTATATGCGGCGAGGCACCTTGTGCCACGGATGGTAGAGAGAGGCGGTGGTTATTTTTTGAATACCTCGTCTGCAGCAGGATTGCTCAACCAAATTGGTGGGTGTGCCTATGGTGTCACAAAGCATGCCGCTGTTGGTTTTGCAGAGTGGTTGGCAATACACTACAAACATCAAGGTATTAAGGTATCTCTACTATGTCCTCAAGCTGTAAAAACACCTATGACTGCAGTAGAGACAGATTCAATCAAAGCAGCTGCTAACAATGGAATGATTGAACCAGAGGAATTGGCGGATACCGTTGTTAAAGAATTAGAAAAAGAGAGTTTTGTAATATTGCCGCATCCAATTGTGCTTGAGTACATGCGAAATAAAACTAATAATTATGATCGCTGGATAGGTGGCATGAACAAATTGATGAGGAAAATAACAGGCATTATTTAAATTCTTCAGAGAAATTGGGAAAGAGGGCATGATAAACAAAATAAAAGAAATATTTAGTACAACAATAGACCTAGCTCGAGTGATACCTGTTACCAAAGCAAAACTACCTGATAATGATGATTTTGAGTCGATGGGTTTGGTTTTAGAAGAGACAGCAGCAAAATATCCTAATCACATAATGATAATTTTCGAGGGAGAGGAAATAACCTGGTCTGAATTTAATGGAAAAACTAATGCACTTGCTCGCGCAATGCTTGATAGAGGGGTAAAAAAGGGTGATGGAGTAGCGGTGATTATGGAAAATAGGATAGAAATGCTTCTATCCATTTTCGCACTTCAAAAAATCGGAGTAATTGCTGGGCTTGTGAATCCGGGTCTTGTAGGCATTCAATTGGCTCACTGTATAAATCTCACCGGTTCCGTAAAATGTTTTGCAGGTGAGGAGATTATAAGTAATGTTTTAGCAATCAAGGATGATATTGATCTATCAGAAGAAAACATTTTTTGGGTCGCAGATCAAAGAAATAGTGAACGTCCAAGTGTGATGGAAGATATTTTTTCAATACTAGATGGTTACGATAATTCAAATATGGATAACATAAAGACAGTTCGAGCAGGGGATACGGGTTTTTATATATTTACATCTGGTACCACTGGTTTGCCAAAGGCAGCAAGAATAGGCCATAGAAGACTTATGAGCGCTGGATATGCATTTAGCAAAATTGGTGTCTTAGCGAAGCCTGGAGACAGAATGTACCTTTGCCTCCCTTTATTTCATGGTACAGGATTTGTTTGCGGTGTTGGCAGTGCTATTTTCAGCGGTGCAACGATGTTTTTAAGGAGAAAGTTTTCGGCCTCCTCTTTCTGGAAAGATGTTAAGGAGCACAAGATAAACATCTTTTTTTATGTTGGTGAATTATGTAGATATTTGATGGCTCAACCAGAGTGCGATGAGGAGAAGAACAATTCTTTGGATAGAATTTTTGGAAATGGTCTTCGGCCTGATATATGGGATGATTTTAAATCCCGATTTGATATTGATCGGATGTGTGAGTTCTATGGATCTAGTGAAGGCAATATATCCTTTTTGAATGCGTTAAATAAGTCTAAGACGATTGGAATGTGCGCTGGTCATGCTCTTTTAGTCAAATATGATATCGAGAATGATGAAATTATTTATGATGAGAATGGAAGTTGTATAGAGGCAGGTGCTGGCGAGCCAGGCCTGCTTCTGGGGGAAATAGACGATCGGTATCAATTCGATGGCTAT
>CACLAG010000068.1:0-2338 GCA_902604945.1 uncultured SAR92 cluster bacterium
AGTTGATGTTGGTGCAGGAGCATTTACTGATTCGGTTGGAAATAGTAATAGTGCAGCTAGCCAGTTTACATGGACATATGACTCTACTGCGCCAACTCTTGCTACTGTTACTGAAGTAGCGACGCCTGCTAATGATGCCACACCAAGTTTTGTCTTCAGCAGCAGTGAGGCTGGAACACTCACAACAAACGTAAGTGATGGCTTTTCAAGTTCATCGTCGGTGACGAGTGGAAATAATACGATTACTTTCAATAGTTTAGATGATGGTACCTATAGTGGAAAGACCATAACTGTAACCGATGCAGGTGGTAATTCTAACTCACTAACGCTTGCAGATTTTGTAATTGAAACCGTATCACCAACGGTGACAATTACAAGCTCAACTGTGTCTGATGGTGGTGAAAGTAATGATGAATCAATTGCTTTGACATTCACATCAAGTGAGGCGACGACAGACTTTGTATCAAGCGACGTAACAGTTTCTGGGGGTGCATTGAGTAATTTTGCTGCTTCCAATTCATCAGTATATACCGCAACCTTTACTCCAAGTGACGCAGGTGAAACGACAATTGATATTTCAGCCGGCGTATTTACTGATGCTGCAGGTAATGGAAACACAGCCGCAAGTCAGTTTAATTGGAGATTTGATAATAGCTCTGCGTCTCTATCAAATGTGTCGATTGTTTCGAACAATGCAACGACCACATTAGCAAAAGTGGGGGACGTAATTACCCTAACGTATACAGCTGATGAGGTCATTACACCAACTGTAATAATGAGTTCTGGTGGCACAACTATCGGTGCAGCAAGGATAACGACAACTAATACGTCAGGCACTACTTGGACTTCTATTTATACAACTGCAGTGGGTGATTCTGATGGCGTAGTAGCTTATGAGATAGATTTCACTGATTCGTCCGGCAACAGGGCTGTGCCTGTAACAAGTGGGTCGGGAAGTGTGACGTTTGATAATACTCGACCAGTCTCCTCTATTTCCAGTGCTCAAGTAGGTAATGGTGGAGCAACTAACGCGGGCTCAATTGCTGTTGCGTTTGGGTTGAGTGACTCAACGACCGAATTCAATGCAGCAGATGTATCTGTATCTGGAGGTTCGCTGAGCGATTTCTCTGGAAGTGGAACAAGTTACTCCGCAACATTCACTCCAGATGGTGATGGAACTAAGACGATTCAGATTGTAAGGGCTGCATACACTGATGCGGCAGGCAATGTTAGTTGGGCTACTGGAGAGTTTCGCTATACCTATGATGGTACATTCCCAACAATTGATGTTTCGAATATGTACTCCAAAATTATAGATGGGATGACAGATCTTGGAACAGCGACTGCAGATGAGGATGTCACTTGGTCAATTTCTGGAACTGGTGTGTCTATTAGCAGCACTGGAACGGTAACACTTGATACCGCAGCTGATCACTTAGTTGCTGAATCACACACATTCACCATAAGTGCGATGGATAGTGTTGGTAATAACCGACATGTCACAATGACAGTTGAAGTTGGTGACGTAACAGCTCCAACTATTGATTACAGCAATTTGATTCACACAATTGATGAGGGAAAGACAGCGCTTGGATATGTTACCTCGACAGAAACAGTGACTTGGTCTGTAGAGGGTACAGGTGTCTCGATAAGTTCTTCTGGTGTTTTAACACTCGATTCCCCAGCAAGTTATGCTGATGCGAGTTACCATTCTTATCGCGTTACAGCAACAGATGAAGAAGGCATATTCAGGAAGGGCTTTTTGTTTACAGTTTTTGTAAATGACACCACAGCGCCTGTCATAACTTTGGTTGGTTCAGCGACTGTCGATAACGAACTTGGCTATGCGTATACCGATGAAGGTGCGACAGCGGTTGATAATAAAGATGGAACGATGACCTCAGAAATAACCACTGTTAATTCAGTTGATGTTGATTATGAGGGTACATATACCGTTACGTATGATGTAACTGATGCCGCTGGAAACGCTGCCACGCAAGTCGTGAGAACGGTTACTGTAACACCTGATGCGACATTACCTGTTATAACACTTACTGGTGATTCATCTGTTACTGTTGAGGGTGCCACAAGCTATTCAGATGACGGTGCATCAGCAACCGATAATATTGATGGTGATTTATCTTCTAGCATTACAGCTGTCAATAATGTTGATGTAAAAACGCCAGGGACTTACACAATAACTTATAACGTAAGTGATGCTGCTGGTAATGCTGCGGCAGAAGTTTCTCGAACGGTAACGGTTGTTGATACCACTGCACCGGTGATTACACTGTCTGGTGGATCAAGTGAGATGACAACTGCCGATAGTCCTTTCTCA